>CALZJC010000170.1:0-2281 GCA_945787525.1 Thermoanaerobaculia bacterium
CGCCGCTCTGCGTATTCTCGGGAGCGGCGGACCCGGCACCGAACGCAGCCCCGCTGACCGCAGGCCTTAGAATAGCGGCATACCAGACACCCGCAGGGGGAAGGAGCCGATGAGAATGAGCCGGATCAAGACAGTTGGAGTGCCTGCACTGGCCGTGGCCCTGCTCGCGACAGCCGCTGTCGCGCAAGAGCCCGAGGCCGCGACCGGCGGTGAGGATCAGGCGGCGATGATGGCTGCCTGGCAGAAGGCGGGAACGCCCGGCGAGCCGCACGCCGCGCTGGCCAGGGCCGCCGGCAAGTGGGAGATGACGGTCAGGAGTTGGATGGATCCGAACGGCGAGCCGATGGTCTCCGAGGGCGTCACCGAGCGCCAGATGCTGCTCGGTGGCCGAGTGCTCGAGGAGCGCAGCTCGAGCGACATGATGGGCATGCCGTTCGAGGGCATCGGTCGCACCGGCTATGACAACGTCACCGGCAAATACTGGGCCACCTGGATCGACAGTATGTCGACCGGTTGCTATCTACAGCACGGCACCCAGGATGCGGACGGCAACGCCGTGACCTACCACGGCGAGTACCCGAACCCGATGACCGGCGCCATGACCAAGGTCCGATCGGTAGTCCGCTGGGAGGGAACCGACACCCAGCACTTCGAGTGGTACGAGGACCATGGCCAGGGCGAGCTCAGGACCATGGTCATCACCTACGAGCGGGCCGGGTCTTGAGGCTGGCCTGCTAGACCCAGCTCTCGAGGTCGGGTCCCGACAGGTGCAGCTGACTGTTGAAGGCGTGCAGCGAGAAACGGTCGCCGGAGAAGAGAAACTCACTGACCGAGCAGTTGCGCACCGTCCAGCTGAGGCTCAGCACCGCCTCGTCGTCGAGGCCCAGGGCCTTGCCCACCGCCACGGCCACCGGCCCGGCCGAGGTGAAAGCGACCACCGTGCGGTCCGAGCCGCCGCCGTCGACCAGCTGCGCTACGGCTCGCTCCGCGCGACGGCGGAATAGCGGCCAGTCTTCGATCGCCGGCTCGCCGGCCGGCAGCTCGAGCTCGCCACGCGCCCAGCGCCGGGTCGCGCGGCGGTAGACCCGGTAGTAGAGCCGCCGGTTCTGGTCCAACGGCGTATCGATCATCTCCAGCGCGGCGCGCGCCTCCGGATCGGTCTCGGCCAGGGACGGCAGCGATCGGGTGAAGACCATGTAGCCGTCGTGCTCGTCGAGCCCCGGCAGCTGCTCGGGGCCGGGCCAGACAGACCGGCCGTCGGCGAAGGCCGCCGCGACGCCCTCGGCCGTCTCCCGCTGGCGCCGGCAGGGACCGACGAAGACCCGGTCCGGCACCAGGCCCAGGCGTGCCCAGTGCCTACCCAGCTCGGCCGCCTGCCGCCAGCCCAGCTCCGAGAGCCGGTCATAGTCGGCGCTGCCGGCCGACGCCTGGCCGTGGCGCACGATCAGCAGGCGGCTCATCGGCGACCGCGCCAGCTCTCGCCGGCCGTCCTACGAATCATCGCCGAGCACGAACAGATACAGGACCTCGGCGATGAGGGCGGGCTTCTCCTCGCCTTCGATCTCGACCTTGCCCTGCAGCTTCATCAGGATGCGCTCGTCGCTCTTGCCCTTGACCTCGAGGATCTTCGACCACAGCCGGACCCGGCTGCCGGACGGCACGGGCTGCAGGAACCGGACCCTGTCGAGGCCGTAGTTGAAGACCATGCCCATGCCCTCGGGCATCACCGCCAGCTCGTCGTTGAGCCCCGGCAGCAGCGACAGGGTCAGGAAGCCGTGGGCGATGGTGGAGCCCAGCGGCGTCGCCGCCGCCCGCTCGGGATCGACGTGGATGAACTGATGGTCCTCGGTGGCATCGGCGAAGCGGTCGATGCGCTCCTGGTCGACGCGTAGCCACTCCGAGGGGCCCGACTCGTGGCCGGCCATCTCGAGAAGCTGTTCAGGGGGAACGTACGTAGGCATCGCGGCCGATCATACCCGTGCTAGCAGCCCGCGGTAGGGCTGCTGAGAGCCGCCTGCAGCACCTGGGCCGGATGCAGCGCCTGGCGACCGGTGGCGTGGCGGATCTGCTGCCGGCAGCTGGTGCCGTTGGCGACGATCAGCGTCTCTTCGCCCACCGCCCGCAACGCCGGCAGCAGCCGATGCTCGGCCATCGCCAGCGAGATCTCGTAGTGCTCCCGCTCGTAGCCGAAGGCACCGGCCATGCCGCAGCAACCGGCATCCAGGACCT
Source organism: Thermoanaerobaculia bacterium (assembly GCA_945787525.1). Lineage (GTDB taxonomy): Bacteria > Acidobacteriota > Thermoanaerobaculia > Multivoradales > JAHEKO01 > CALZJC01. The sequence continues at coordinate 2,230 of CALZJC010000170.1, forward strand.
CCACCTGGTGGCCGGGCAGGGCCAGCGAGCGCCGGCTGGCGTCGCTGCCGAC
>CALZJC010000170.1:2309-4293 GCA_945787525.1 Thermoanaerobaculia bacterium
GACAGTGGTCGTGTAGCAACACCTTCGCCGGCGGCGCCTCCGAAGACGGTCGCAGCGGCAGATCGTCCGCCCGCTCCGCCACCAGCTCCTCGAAAGTGACGGCCCGCTCCGCCACCGCCCGTGCCCGCTCGTCGCCCGGCAGCAGGTAGAGATACTCGTCCCGCAGGCTCAGCAGGCAGCTCGGCTCCAGGCCGACGATCGGCTCGCCGCGCCGGGCGATCGGCGCCAGGCGATCGACCGTGGCGCGGGCCGCCTGCCGCGCGTCGTCGACGAGCCCCTTGGAGATCATCGGCCGGCCGCAACAGCGGCCCGAGATCGTCGTCACGGCGAAGCCGGCGGCCGACAACACCTCGTAGGCGGCGACGGCGACGGCCGGCGTCTGATAGGCGCTGTAGCAATCCAGAAAAAGCGTCGCCGGCTCGCCGCCGGAGGCGTTCCCGTGTCTCGCTCGCAGGATCGCCGGCGCCGAGCGGCGGGCGAAAGCAGGCAGCGTGCGGCGCCGATCGATGCCCAGCAGGCGATCGAGCAACGCCTTCGCCGGTCGGGCCGCCAGCAGGGCGTTTGCCGCCGTCACCGCCGGTCCGGCGAGCCAGCGGCCCAGGGCCGGCGCGTGCGCGAAGAGCCGCGCCCTGAGCGGCGTTCCGTGCACATCGTGATAGCCGGCCAGGAACTGCAGCTTGAGCTTCGCCATGTCCACCGACGACGGGCACTCCGCCTTGCACGCCTTGCACTCGACGCACAGGTCGAGCGCCTCGTACAGCCGCGGCCCGTGCAGCTCGGCCGGCGGCAGCCGTCCGTCCATCGCCGCCCGCAGCAGGTTGGCGCGGCCGCGGGTGGAGTGCTCCTCCTCGCGGGTCACCATGAAGCTGGGGCACATGTTGCCCGCCGTCCGCTTGCGGCAGACGCCGGCGCCGTTGCACATCTCGATCGCCCGGTCGAAGCCCAGCTCGGCCGAGAAGTCGACCCTTGGCGGCGGCAGCCGGGCCTGGTAGCGCTCGCCGTAGCGCAGCCTTTCGGTCATCGCCGGCGCCCCGACCAGGTTGCCGGGGTTGAAAAGGTCGCGCGAATCGAAGATCGCCTTGACCTGACGATAGAGCGCGAACAGCTCGGGGCCGAAGAACCGCTCGTTGGCCCAGCTGCGGGCGCGGCCGTCGCCGTGCTCGCTGGACAGGGCGCCGCCGTAGCCGTGCAGAAGCTCGATGGCGAAGGACAGGATCTCGGGCAGCTTGGCGATCTCGCGCGCCTGTTTCGCGTCGATCATGGGACGCAGGTGGATACAGCCGGCGCTGGCGTGGGCGTAGCAGGCGAGGCGGCTGCCGCGCTCGCCGCAGAAGCGCTCGATCTGGGCGACGTAGTCGGCCAGGTGCTCCACCGGCACCGCCGCGTCTTCGATGAAGGGGATCGGCTTGTGGTCGCCCTTGACGCTCATCATCAGGCCCAGGCCGACCTTGCGCACGGTCCAGACGTCCCGCTGACGGGCCGCATCGAAGGCGCGGACCACGGCGGTGGCGCCGGCCCGGCCGCGCCGCAGCAGCTCCTCGAGGCGGTCGATCCCGGCGGCCAGCTCGGCCTGGCTGTGGCCCTGGAACTCGGTGATGAGGATGCAGTTTGGATCGCCCTCGAGAAACGTCGTCAGCAGCCGAGCGTAGGCCGGCACGCCGCGGCAAAGCGTCAGCCCCATGTGGTCCAGCAGCTCGACCGCCGAAGGCCCGGACTCGAGCATCAGCGGCACGGCGCTCAACGCCTCATGCAGGCCGTCGAAGTGCACCAGGGCCAGCGCGGTGCGCCGCGGCACCGGCACCAGGCCGAGCGTGATGTCGGTCATCACCGCCAGGGTGCCCTCGGAGCCGCAGACCAGCCGCGCCAGGTTGAAGCGCTCGTCGGGCGGCAGCCGGAAGCTGCCGCCGTCCTCGATCAGGCGATCCAGGTTGTAGCCGCCGCAACGCCGCCAGTGGCGTGGTGTGCCGGCGCGGATGACGGCCTG
>CALZJC010000170.1:4355-12131 GCA_945787525.1 Thermoanaerobaculia bacterium
CAGAGCCGGTGCCGAGAGGGGTCCGAACCGGGCCCGCGAGCCGTCGCTCAGAACGACCCCCACCTCCTCGACATGGTCGGCGGTCATGCCGTGCAGGATCGAGTGCGAGCCGGTCGAGTTGTTGGCCACGATGCCGCCCATCGCCGCCCGGTCGCTGGACGCCGGGTCGGGGCCGAACATCAGGCCGTGCGGGCGCAGCCGGGCGTTGAGCTCGTCGAGCACGATGCCGGGCTCGACCCGGGCCCGCCGGCCCTCGACGTCGACCTCCAGCAGGCGGTCCAGATGCCGCGAGCAGTCGACGAGCAGCGCCTCGTTCACCGCCTGTCCCGCCAGGCTGGTGCCCGATGTGCGCGGCAGAAGCGGCAGTCCGTGGGCCGCCGCCACCTCGACCGCTGCCTGAAGATCATCAGCCGAGCGCGGGATCAGGACGGCGTGGGGCTCGACCTGGTAGATGCTCGCATCGGTGCTGTAGAGGATCCGGCTGACCCGGTCCTCGCGGACCTCACCGTCGACCCGCCGGCGCAGCTCGGCCAGGGCGTCGGGCAGCGCCGCGGGCCTCACCCTTCGCCTGCCCTTCTCACCTAGCCTGCCGTTCTCATTGCTCAGGGACGCGCTAGCGCCCCAGAATCCGGCGCAGCGCCGCGAGCAGGCGGTCGACGTTTTCGCGCCGGCTGTTGTAGCCCATCAGGCCGACCCGCCAGACCTTGCCGGCGAGCTCACCGAGGCCACCACCGATCTCGATCCGGTCCTCCGCCAGGAGCGTCTTGACCACTCCGCCTGGGTCGACGCCCTCGGGTACGCGGATCGTGGTCAGCGACGGTAAGCGGTGCTCGGCCGCGACATGGCACTCGAGCCCCATCTCGCCCAGACCCGACCAGAGAGCCTCGGCGCTGTCCCGGTGGCGACGCCAGCGCTCCTCCAGTCCCTCCTCCGCCACCAGCCGCAGCGCCTCGCGCAGGCCGTAGTTCATGCTGATCGGCGCCGTATGGTGGTAGGTCCGCTGTCCACCCCCCCAGTAAGCCAGCAGCAGGCTCAGGTCAAGATACCAGCTGGTGACCCGCGAGCGGCGCGCCTCCAGCTTGGCGGCTGCGCGCGCCCCAAAGGTGACGGGCCCCAGGCCGGGCGGACAGCTGAGACACTTCTGGGTGCCGCTGTAGGCCGCGTCGATACCCCACTCGTCGACCCTGACCGGCAGGCCGCCGAGGCTGGTGACGGTGTCGACGAGCAGCAGGCAGCCGTGCTGGCGGCAGAGGTCGGCAACGCCGTCCAGCGGTTGCCGGGCGCCGGTCGAGGTCTCGGCGTGGATCAGTCCCAGGATCGCCGGCCGGTGCTCGGCCAGCGCCCCGGCCAGCTCATCGAGGGCGAAGACCTCGCCCCAGGGCTTGGTCAGGCTCTCCACCTCGCCACCGTAGCGCGACGCCATCTCGGCCAGCCGGCCGCCGAAGTAGCCGTTGCAGCCGACCACCACCCGGTCGCCGGGTTCCACCAGGTTGGCGATACAGGCCTCCATGCCGGCGCTGCCGGTGCCGCTGATGGGTACCGTCAACTGGTTATCGGTTTGGAAGGAGTAGCGCAGCAGCTCCTGGATCTCGTCCATCAGGCCGATGAAGTACGGGTCCAGATGGCCCACCTGGGGCACAGACATGGCCGCCAGCACCCGGGGATGAGCGTTCGAGGGTCCAGGTCCGAGCAGCAGACGGGGTGGCGGAGCGAGAGCGGCGGTTTGTGGGCGGTGCGCTTCGTTTACGGTCATGGCAAGCTCAACATATCGCAAGAGCAAGACCGCGGGCACCGCCTTTCCGGAGGGGCCGCGCCGGCGCAAGACCCGGCGTCAGCCGTGGTGGGTAGACCCAGTCAGTTGGCAACAGGGGCAGGCTGTTGCACCTGTATACTGCCCTCCAGTACAGCGGAGCCCGCAAAGGCGAAGACCAGACCCTCTGGCCCAAGGCCGAGAAGGGAGATGTGATGCACGGCAGCAGAAAGATCTATCCGATGGCAGTGCTACTGCTCGTCGGCCTGCTGATCGGCACCGCCCCGGCGGCGCCACAGGAGGACGACGACTACACCTTCTTCGACATCGTCGAGGTGGAGGTCATCAACGTAGAGGTGATCGTCACCGGGCCCGACGGCGTCCCGGTACAGGGCCTGACGCGCGAGGACTTCGAGCTCTTCGAGGATGGCCGGCCGGTCGAGATCAGCAACTTCTACAGCGTCGCCGATGAGCCGATCGAGGCGTTGGATCCGCTGGCCAGTGTTGTGGAGCTGGAGCACGTCAAGCCTCCGGACCAGGACCTCCACCTGGGGATCTTTGTCGACGGCATGACCTTGGAGCCGCAGAACCGGCGCCGGGTGCTGGACGCCGTGCGCGACTTCTTCAACTACCAGAACGTGCGGCCCAACAGCCTCGTCCTGGCCTCCTTCGACGGCAAGCTCGAGGTGGAGTCGGTACCCCGCTACGACCCGGACTTCGTGAACCAGTACATGGAGCAGCTGAGCCAGTCCTCCACCCTCGGCTCCCTGAACGAGATGGAGCGCCGGCAGCTGCTCGCCGAGCTGGGTCGGGCCGCCATCGGCAGTGGCGCCAGCTTGAGCGGCCTGGCGACCCCCGATGTCGGCGCAACCGAGGCACAGCGTCTGCTGCTGGCGGTGGACATTCACGCCCAGCAACAGTTCGACCGGGCCAAGCGATCCGCCGAGGCACTCAAGTCGGTGGTCGAGGCCCTCGCCGGCCTGCCCGGCCGCAAGGCGCTGCTCTACGTCTCGGGAGGGCTGGCACGCAACCCCGGCGAGGCGATGTACTACGCCTGGGAGAACAAGTTCGCCGACTACGCCCGCGGCATCGGCATCAACATCCCACTGCATGCCCGCGAGCTCGACACCACGCCGCTGATCCGGGACGCCATCCGCCATGCCAACGCCAACCGCGTCACCTTCTACACCGCCGGCGCCGGTCGCGGTGGCAACTCGGGGGTGATGTCCGCCGAGCAGGGAGGCAACGTGGACCCGGGCTCCATCAGCACGCCGGGCGGTGGCCTCTCCTGGTCGGTCGGTCTGGAGGCGATCGACAACTCCAACCTGACCGGGCCTCTCGAAGAGATGGCCGCCGCCACCGGTGGGCTGTCGATGACCCACTCGAAGAACTTCGCCGAGTTGATGAACGGCATGCAGCGCGACTTCGGCGGCTACTACTCGTTGGGCTTCACGCCGAGCGGCGAGCGCAAGAAGAAGGCCCACAAGGTTCAGGTCCGGGTCAAGAGCCGGGACCTCCAGGTGCGCCATCGCGAGAACTACCGCAACCAGACGCGTGACGAGCTGATGAACGGACGGACCCGTTCGGCTCTGCTGGTTGGTGCCCAGGGCAACCCACTGCAGGTGAAGATGGAGTTCGGCCGGGTCGCCAGAGACGAGAAGGGCCACTACATGGTGCCGGTCATCGTCAAGGTACCGCTCAGCAACCTGGTGCTGGTGCCCCAGGACGAAGTGCACGTCGGGCGCATCGGCATCTTCATCTGCGCCCGCGACAGCAAGGGGCGGACCTCGCCGGTACAGTCGGTGGACGTGCCCATCCGGATCCCCAACGACAAGCTGCTGGCAGCTCTGGGACAGGTGGCCGGCTACCGCATGACCCTGAAGATGCGGGCCGATGAGCACAACGTGGCGGTCGGGGTGCGGGATGAGCTGGGACGGGTCGAATCGACGGTGAGCGATTCGTACGCACCGACGACGCCGATCACCTGATCGCGGCTCCATGCCCTCGCGTCTCTCGACCGAGGTAGCGCCTGGCCCTACCGCTCGTACCGCAGCGCGCCCTCGTGGCCGGGGCGCCGGCGCGGCCTGGCTGCTGCTGTCGGCGCTGGCCTCCTCCCAGGTAGCCGGGCGCGCCCCGCAGGAGAGCTTGGAGCCGAGAACCGGCACCGGCACGGCGCAAGGCCCTGACCGACAGGCCGAGCCACCGGTCATCTTTCGCGGCACCGTCGACGTCGTCGAGATCCTCATCGAGGTGGCGGTCACCGACCGGCGGGGCACGCCGATCCTCGGTCTCGGCATCGCGGACTTCCTCGTCGAGGAGGATGGCGTCCAGGTGGAGGTCGTGCACGTCGAATCGCTGGCCGGGCCGGCCAGCCAGAGCCTGGCGGAGCTCCCCATGCCACCAGCGACGGAGCTCGTGCGGCCCGCCCCGCCAACCCCGCTCTCGCCGCCGGGCCACAACTACCTGCTCGTGCTGCACCATCTGCTCTACGAGTCGGATCGGTCGACGCTGGGCGCCAAGAGCCGCAAGTTCGCCGCCGTGCGCGACCTGCGGCGTTGGATCGCCGACGGGCTGGAGGCCGGCGACTGCGTGGCGGTGCTGGCCTACGACTCGCGGCTGAAGCCGGTGCAGGATTTCAGCGATGATCGAGCGACGCTGGACCGGGCTATCCGACAGGCCCTGATGGAGCGCTCGAGAGCCGGCCGGCAGCAGGCCTTCCCGGGCTGCCCTTCCCTGTGGCCGCACCTGCCGACCGGCGGGGTGCTGCGCGACCGCACGACCTCCATCAGCGCCGGCCTCGCGACCCTGGCGCAGGCCGCCGGCCGAATCGAAGGCCGCAAGCACCTGCTGCTCTTCAGCCTCGGTGTCGGCTTGAGCTCCGGCGGACAGGCTGGCCCCGGCCCTACCGACTCACTGTCGCTGAGCCAGATGCTCAACGCCAACCAGATCACCGCCTACACGATGGACCTCACGCCACCGCGGGTCCGGCACGCCATGGAAGCGACCCTGCAGAGCCTGGCCCGGCAGACGGGCGGGCGCTATTTTGGCCGCTCGATCGCCTTCTCGGTGCCGTTGCAGGCTATCGGCGCGCAGCTTGCGGGCTCCTATCGCATTGCCTTTCGCTCTCGCCACCCGGCGGGCATGACCGGATATCGCACCCTCGAGGTGCGAGCCACGGAGCCCTCCTTTCGGGTCAGCTCGCCGCGCGGCTACATCGTCCGAGAACCGCGCGCCGGGAACCGGTAGTCGAAGGCGGCGGATGGCTGGCAAGCGGTAGCCCAAACCACCCCCCCGCCGCGGTTAACCTGGCGGCGGCGGCTCCTTCGAGCGTGCTATTCTCAGACCCAGGCGGCTTCGCACCGAGGCCTCAATCGACCGGCCTGAGCCTGGGCGAACTCTCGTGTTTTCAATAGGTTACGGCTTTGCGCCCAGAGTCCGGCACAGCCTCGCCCCGATCCTGACCCTGCTGATCGCCGGCTGCGAATCGCCACGCGAGACCGTCGAGGAACCGACGACGGCGGCCCGACCGGCGGCCGTCGTCTTGCGCGAGATCTTCACCGACCGGGCGGCCGAGACCGGTCTCGATTTCATCCAGTTCAACGGCATGACCGGCGAGTTCTACTTTCCCGAGATCAACGGCTCTGGCGCCGCCCTTTTCGACTACGACCGGGACGGCGACCTCGACGTCTATCTCGTTCAGGGAAACCTGATCGATCCTGCCAAGACCGCCGAAGACGCGATCTTCCGGCCCGCCGAGCCGCTGCCGCTGCCCGACCGTCTGTTCCGCAACGAACTCGACCCGGCCACCGGCGAGCTGAGATTCACCGACGTCACCACGGCAAGCGGTGTCGTGGCGACCGGCTATGGCATGGGCGTAGCAGCGGCCGACTACGACCGCGACGGCTGGGTCGACCTGTATCTGACCAATGTGGGCCCGAACCAGCTCCTGCGCAACAACGGCGACGGCACCTTCCAGGACGTCACCGCGGCCGCCAAAGTCGACGACCGGCGCTGGGGCATCGCCGCGGTCTTCTTCGATTACGACGGCGACGGCTGGCTCGATCTGTACTGTGGCAACTACGTGGACTTCAACCTCGGAACCCACAAGGTCTGTCGTACCAAGCTCGGTCAGCCAGACTTCTGCGGTCCGCTCAGCTTTCGGCCGGAGCCGGACTCGCTGTTTCGCAACCGCGGCGACGGCACCTTCGAAGACGTCACCGCCCGGGCGCGGCTGGGCCAGGAGTACGGCAACGGCATGGGAGCCGTCGCCGCCGACCTCGACGGCAACGGCTGGATCGACCTCTACGTGGCCAACGACGGCGTGCCCAACCAGATGTGGCTGAATCAGGGTGACGGCACGTTTGCCAATCGGGCGCTGCTGGCCGGAACCGCGGTCAACGAAGACGGCCAGGCGGAGGCCAGCATGGGGGTCGACGTGGCGGACTTCGACGGCGACGGCGACCCGGACGTGCTGATCGCCCATCTCTCCGAAGAGACCAACACGATCTACCAGAACGACGGCATGGGCTTCTTCGACGACGCCAGCGTCGAGAGCGGTCTGGGCACGCCCAGCTGGCAGAACACCGGGTTCGGCGCCGGCTGGGTCGACTACGACAACGACGGGCTGCTCGACGTGTTCATCGTCAACGGCGCCGTCCGGTCCCTCGAGGCCCAGCTACGAGACGGCAGTCCCTATCCGCTGGCGCAGCCGAACCAACTCTACCGGCAGGCGGCGCCGGGCCGGTTCACGGAGGTGTCGAGCGCCGCAGGCGCCGCCTTCGTCCTGCCCGAGGTCAGCCGCGGTGCCGCTTTTGGCGATGTCGACAACGACGGCGACACCGATGTCGTGGTGGTCAACAACAGCGGGCCCGCGCGTCTGTTCATCAACAACGTCGGGCAGGACAACGCCTGGATCGGCCTCCGCGCGGTCGACCCCGAGACCGGCACGGATCTGCTGGGCGCGAGCCTCGGCGTCTTCCTGGAGGACGGCCCGGTGATCTGGCGCCAGGTGAAGACCGCCGGCAGCTATGCCTCGGCCAGCGATCCGCGGGTGATCGTCGGCCTGGGCGACGGCCGCCGGGTCAGCAAGGTCCGCGTTCGCTGGCCGAATGCTCCGGAGGAGGAGTTCACCGAGGTCACTGACGGCCGCTACAACGACCTGGTGAAGGGAACGGGGGCGCCGGTCCCATGAGACCTCCTGCGCAGCTCTTCGCGGCACCGCTGATCCTCGCCTTCGCCCTGTCCTGCGGGCAGGCGGCCGAGGACGCCGCCGGCATCCTCGAGGGCCTGCCCGTACCCGCGGCCGGGGACGTGACCGAGGCGGCGCTCGCCCAGCTCGACGAGGCCCGTTCGCGGGTCGCAGATACCGTGCGGCGCGGCGACGAGGGCACAGAGCTGGCAGAGGCCATCGGCGCGCTGGGCAAGCTGTACCTCGTCCACGAGTACCCCGAAGCTGCCCTGCAGTGCTTTCGCCGCGCCCAGGAGGCGGACCCGCTCGAGGCCCGGTGGCCCTATCTGACCGGCTACGTACGGCAGCTCAACGGCGAACTCACCGAGGCCGCGACGGCGTTCGAGCGGGCTCACGAGCTGCGACCGGGCTATGCACCGACGCTGTATCGGCTGGGTGAGGTGGAGCTGGCCGGCGACCAGCCGGCCGTGGCCGCGACGCACTACCGCCGCGCCCTCGAGGTCGACCCGGGCTTCTCCGCTGCCCATTTCGGCCTGGGCCGGGCGGCGCTGGCCCTGCAGGACTACCCCCTCGCCATCACCCATCTCGAGACGGCGCTGGCGGCTCAGGCGGAGGCCACCAAGATCCACCACCCCCTCGGTCTGGCCTATCGTGGGACAGGCGACCTGGAACGGGCGGAGAACCACCTCAACCGGCGCGGCAGTGGCAACATCCTGCTGGCTGACCCCTGGATCGCCGAGATCGAGGAGCTCGCGACGCGCGACTCCGGCCACGTGCGAAGCGGCGTCGAGGCGGGCAAGCAGGGGGATCGCCAGCGCGCCCTGAGCGAGTTCCGCGC
>CALZJC010000171.1 GCA_945787525.1 Thermoanaerobaculia bacterium
TTGAACGGCGGAACCTGTTTGCATCATCAATTGTCGCGATGAAGTTGAGCGCCACCAGTGGCCCAACCCCAGGTACCGTCATGAGGCGACGTGCCAATGTGTTCTGCTTGGCAACATGCATCAGCTCATCTCCAAGAGCTTCCGCCGATGCGCAGAGTGTTTTGTGGATCGGAATCATAGTCTGCGCCAGGAGACCCAGAATCGGATCGCAGGCGCCTGCCTCGGCGAGTTGGTCGCGGAACCCCTGGCGGTGATGTGCGCCTGGCACTGCCCCCATGCGGATACCGAAGGTCTTCAGGACACCGCGGACATGGGCCTCGAGATCCTTGCGCATGCGGATGAGCCGTTCGCGCGCTCCGACCAGCGCCCTTACACGGTCAGAGGCTTCGCTGCGAATGTGGACTTTTGTGAACCAACCGGTCCGGGCCAACTGCGCCAAACCTTCCGCATCCGCTTTGTCAGATTTGTTCAGGCGCGCGGACAAAGCCTTGTGCGCCATTCGGGCGTCGATGCAGATGATCGGTACACCCCGCCGTTCAAGCTCACGTGTCAGCCAGGTGGCAAGTATTCCACTTTCATGCACAACACGTTCCGCATTTGGGGCTTCCTTGAGCAGAAAATCGGCAATGACATCAGGTTCCGTTGCCAAACTTGCCCGGTTCACAACCGTCCCTTCTGCATCCACCACAAAAATCGAAACTTCTTTCAATGAAACGTCGAGACCAACATAATGGTTCATGGTCGTTCTCCTTACGGCTTTTGATTGGTGAGGCTGATCCTATCAGACCTCGTGCGCCCAAGGAGAGCGACCACCGCGATCAAACCATGTCGTTCGCGCGACGTGGATAATTCTCTGACAGCAGACAGTTAGGGCAAAACCCGGACGTTCGGCCTTTGAAAGTAGCCTCTGGACGATCCGGCGTCGAACGACGGCATCGAGCCAGCCCGCAGCGGACATTGGAAAGTCTCTCCAGAACGAGTACCGTTTCGCCATTGGTGTGGCGTAGAGGTGTGCAGTGGGTGTACGGCCGTTCCATCCACACCCTGGAAACCGCACCCACCGACCGGGTAGCCATCGTGTTCGGAGCGGCCGTGTACCAAAACAGTCGTTTAAGCCCTGTCCTGCGTGATCGTATGGATACGGCCGTGTCCCTCTACCACGACGGCAAAGTGGACGTCGAGGTACACACGCGGGATGTCTGGACCCTGACCGGCGGCCTCGGCTTCAGCCGCGCCGGCGGCGAGAACGACGTCACCCTCAGCCTGCGCGACGAGAACTTCCTGGGCACCGGCAAGGAGCTGGGCGTCAAGCACGTCTCCGGCGTCGACCGCACGACCTCGGAGGTCGTCTTCCGCGAGGACACGCTGTTCGGCACCCGGGTCAAGACCGAGCTGTCCCTGTCGTTCAACAGCGACGGCGGCCGCTATCTGCTCAACTTGTGGAAGCCGTTCTACGCTCTCGACGCCCGGCGCACTGCGCGCCTGACGATCCTCGACGAGGAGCGCATCGACCCGCAGTTCGAGCGTGGCGAGAGGCTCAGCGAGCTGGGTCACAAGATCCAGTTCTACGAGGCCTACTGGGGTCTCTCCACCGGCCTGCGCGAGGGCGCGGCGCACCGCTGGACCTTCGGCTTCACCTACGACCGCGACCAGTTCTTCGCGGTTTCCGGGACCGCGGATACGACCCCCATCCCTCCCGAACGGTCCTTCTCGCGCCCCTGGATCGACTATGAGTGGATCCAGGACCGCTTTGTCGAGATCAAGGATCTGGAGAAGATCGCCCGCACCGAGGACATCAACCTGGGGACACGGGTTCGCGGCCGGCTGGGCTGGGCCTCGACCGCCTTCGGAGCGACCGACGATCTGGCCGTCGTCTCGTTCTCCGCCTCGCGCGGCTTCCGGCCCGGCAAACGCATGCTGCTGTTCAACGACATGGCGCTCGGCGCGCGCACCGGAAGCGAGGCGCTCGACTCGCTGGGCGCCAGTACCCAGCTTCGCTTCTACTGGCGCAACTGGGGCAAGCACCTGTTCTTCGCCGAGCTGCAGGGGGACCTGGTCGACAACCTGGACCCCGAGCGCCAGCTGACGATCGGCGGCGACAGCGGTCTGCGCGGCTACCCGCTGCGCTTCGAGGAGGGCAACCGCCGGGTGCTGTTCAGCGTCGAGCAGCGGTTCTTCACCGGCTGGGAGATCTTCAAGCTGGCCAACGTCGGCGCGGCGGTGTTCTTCGATGCCGGCCGGGCCTGGTTCAACAACCGGACCGGAGGCCCCGAGGACCTCGGCGTGCTCAAGGACATCGGCCTCGGCCTTCGGTTGAGCCCCAGCCGGTCGAGCGGCAAGTCGATCCTGCATTTCGACGTCGCCTTCCCCCTCGACGGCGACGACACCATCGACAGCGTGCAATGGCTGGTCACGACGAAGAAGAGCCTCTAGCCGGCCTAGGCGCCTGAATCTGCACGCCTTACCTCGGTCGGGCATCCTCGACGCACCTCCAGTGCGCCTGCGGTGCCCTCGCTCGCCAAGCCGCACATCTCCAGGCGCCTAGACCGGCTAGCTTCGAGATCAGGGCTGAGTGGCATCCACGACGGCCCCTTCCGGCATCTCCATCCAGCTCTCGTCCCAGGGCTCGGTGAACGACCAGTCGGTGAGGGCGCAGGAGCCGTAGACGGACCTGTCCGCCTCGTAGATCGTGTAGTGGGCCGGCACCACCAGCCCGCCGACCTCGGTGTACTCGTCGTAGACCAGGATGTGCGGGTCGGTGGCAGTGACGCCCTCCGGCAGGATTCCGCGGTAGGTGACGATGTACTCGTTGGCCCTGAGCTGATGGGTCTCGGGGTGGATGTAGAGCACGTAGTAGTCGTCGGGTGTGTCGCCGACTCCGGCGTCGAAGGTCATCCTGACGGTGATGTACTCGGTCGGGTCGTCCCACAGCGTCGCCGTAGCGGGCTCGCCCAGATTGACCCCGTCGTCCTGGGTCAGCCAGGGCAGATTGACGAAGTAGTAGTTGAGCAGCGCCAGGAAGCGCGGCGGCATGGGCACCATCCAGTTGACGCTCCAGGCCTTCTCGCCGTCCCAGTAGGCCTGCATGGCACCGCCGTAGTCGAGCCGCGCCCGGCGCCGCCCCTGCTCGACCACCACCCGGCCCGGGAAGCCGCTGGTCGCCTCGCCCTGGCGAAACTCCTCGGTGAAAGCCACGGTCGGCGCCGCGGTCCATGCCGCCATGCCGCCGTGGGCGTCGATCATCTTGCCGACGATCTCGGCGGAGTCGGCGCCCTGGGCACCACCAGCGGCCAGCGCCAGGACGGTCGCCAGAGCAGCTGCCCGATACGATTCCAGCTTCAGGTGTCCGATCATGGTGAATCCCCCTCGACTCGTTTCTGATGGTGAGGCCGGAACGATACCCTGATTACGGCCTGTCGGAGCGATCGTTACGCGGCAGGCGATTCGAAGACCGTCGTCCCGACGCCAATGCAGAGCCCCGATCTGCTCACCGGCTTGCGGCCAGCCAGGGTGCCGATCCTGGCCGTGGCGTCTGTCGCCCTGGCCCTCGCCACCGGTTGCCGCTCGGTGCCCGCACCGGCACCGCGGGAGATCGGGCCGCAGCGTCCCGCATCCGAGATCGCTTTGGCGAGCCCGTTGGCAGCGAGGATCGTCAGCTCGGCCCGCTCGGCCCTCGGCACTCCCTACCGCCGCAGCGGCGCCGATCGGCGGGGCTTCGACTGTTCCGGTCTGACCTTCTATCTCTTCGCCGCGGCTGGAGTGGCGCTGCCGCGAACGGCGGCCGACCAGGCGGCCTTCGGTCACTGGGTGGCCCTCGACGAACTGGCCGCCGGCGACCTGGTCTTCTTCTCGACCGCCGACAAGCCGGACCACGTCGGTCTGGTGGTCTCGGCGGCCGGTGAGCCGCTGCGCATGATCCACGCCTCCAGCTCGCGCGGCGTTATCGAGACCCCGGTGCTGCGCGAGGCCTACTGGCTGGACCGGCTCCGTTTTGGCCGCCGGGTGCTGCCGGCGGGCTGATCGCCGGTTCCCACACTGGTAACCTCTTGGCCATGCCCAAATCACGACGGTTGCTTCTTGCCCTACTGGCCCTCGTGCTGGCGACCCCGTTCGCCACCCTGGCCGACGGCCATGAATGGAAGACGGTCGAAGGCGACGCCTTCACCTTCACCGAGGTCCGCGACGGCGTCTGGCACGCGGTCGGTGGCGGCAGCACCGCCGCCGGCTCGAACGGCGCCGTGGTGGTCAACGAGCGCGACGTGCTGGTGGTCGATTCGCACATGACGCCGACGGCGGCCAGAGCCATGCTGGCCGATCTGGCCAAGATCACCGACAGGCCGGTGCGCTATCTGATCAATACCCACTTTCACTTCGACCATACCCATGGCAACGAGGTCTTCGGCCCCGACGTCGAGATCGTGGCGCACGAGTTCACCTACCGGAAGGTGGCGTCCGGCGACACCAAGCGCGGTCGCGGCTACGACGGCTTCATCGGCTCGACGCCGCAGACGGTGGAGGGAATGCGGGCGAAGCTCGGCGAGCTCTCCGACGAGGACCGCACCGCCATGGAGCAGCGTATCGCCTTCATGATGAAGGTCTACGAGGAGAGCGAGGCGGTCGAGCCGAAGGCGCCGACCCTGGCGCTGCGGAAGGCGGTGACCCTCCACCGGGGCGGTCGGGAGATCCGGCTGCTCTACCTCGGCCGCGGCCACACCGGTGGCGACGTGGTGGTCTACCTGCCGCAGGAGAAGGCGCTGATCTCCGGCGACCTGCTCACCGCCGGTCTGCCCTACATGGGCGATGCGTTCGTCCCCGAGTGGGTCGGTACGCTGGACGAGGTGGCAGCCCTCGACCTCGAGGTGATCCTGCCCGGCCATGGCCCGGCCTACACCGAGGTCGAGCGGGTGGAGCACCTGCAGCTCTACCTGATCGAGCTCTGGCAGCAGGCGGTCAAGCTGTTCGCTGCGGGCATGTCGGCTGAGGAGGCGGCGGCCACCATCGACCTGACCGGCCACGCCGAGCACTTTCCCCAGATCGAGGGTGCGGGCGCTCCACGCCACGCCGTCGACCGGCTCTGGGAGCTGTTCGAGGCCGGCTACGTGCGGCCGGCGCCCTAGCAGCCGGTGGTAGGAGGCTGGATGGTCGCGCGACAAGGGCTGGATGCCAGGTAGCGCCTGGGCTCGAGCCCTGGAGATGGCGGAGCGCACGCCGCCCGAGCGCAACAGGTACGTCGATTTCCTGCGGGCGATCTCGATCTGCGCTGTGGTCTTCGGCCACTGGCTGATGGCCACCGCCTATCGCACCGAGCAGGGCTTGGAGATCGGCAATGTCCTGGCGATCCAGCCGCCGACCCAGTGGCTCACCTGGGCTGTTCAGGTGATGCCGATCTTCTTCATGGTGGGCGGCTTTGCCAACAGCATCTCTTGGAGCTCGTCGCTGGCCAAGGGGCGCAGCTACCCCGAATGGCTGGGCAGCCGAATGCAGCGGCTGGTCGGGCCGATGGTGCCGCTGATCCTGTTCTGGGGCGCCGTGTCGGCGATCGCCTTGAACTTCGGCGAGAGCGTCCGGGTGATCCGCATGGGGACCCGGATGGCACTGATCCCGCTCTGGTTCCTCTCCGTCTACGTGCTCGTGGTGGCGCTGACACCGGTCAGCTACCGGTTGTGGAAGCGCTTCGGGGTCTGGTCGCTGGCCGGCATGGCGGCGGCTGCCATTGGCGTCGACCTGCTGGTGTTCGCGGCTGGCCTCAGCGTGTTCGGCTGGCTGAACTACCTGTTCATCTGGCTGACCGTGCACCAGATCGGCTTCGCTTGGCGAGATCGGGTGTTGCAGGGTGTCGGCGGCCGGCTGGCCGTGGCGGTTTTGGGGCTGTCGGCGCTTCTCTGGATGACTCAGCTCGGCCCCTATCCGCTGGCCCTGGTGAGCGTGCCGGGCGAGGCGATCAGCAACTCCTCGCCGCCAAAGCTGCCGCTGCTGGCTCTGGCTCTGTTTCACGGCGGCCTGCTGCTGGCCATCGAGAAGCCAGTGCGGCGCTGGCTCGAGGGCCGAAAGCCGTGGGCCGCCACCATCCTCGTCAACGGCATGATCATGACCGGCTATCTCTGGCACCTGACGCCGGCGGTGCTGCTGCTCGGCATCGGCCACTGGACCGGATGGGGCTTCCAGACGCCGCCCGGGACGGCGGACTGGTGGGCCGTGCGGGCGATCTGGATTCCCTGCCTGGTGATTGCCTTGCTGCCGTTTCTGACGATCTTCAACCGCTTCGAGCGGCCGGCGCGCGGCGCGGCCCGGGTGCTGTCGAGGCGGCGTCTGGTGACCGGCGCCGTGCTGGTGACTGCCGGCCTCGGTTATCTGGCGTTCGACGGCGTGCACCTGCTGGGTTGGAGTGATATCCGCTCCTGGGCGATCG
This sequence comes from Thermoanaerobaculia bacterium, assembly GCA_945787525.1. Classification (GTDB taxonomy): domain Bacteria; phylum Acidobacteriota; class Thermoanaerobaculia; order Multivoradales; family JAHEKO01; genus CALZJC01. The sequence continues at coordinate 6,410 of CALZJC010000171.1, forward strand.
TCCTGCCGCTCGCCGGGGCCTGGGTTGCCGGAGCCTGGCCCCGGTTGGCGACCCGGTGAGCGGGGTGGCCCCGGGGCCGGCAGGCGAGACCGGGCTCGCCCGCTACAGATAGCTGAGCAGCGGTGACTTGCGTCGCCGTTTGACGCCGGCGAACCAGAGGCAGAGCGGGTAAAGGGCGACAGTCACCAGGACCCAGATCACCCAGGCGAGGGCGAGGTTGGGCACGTAGCCCGCCGGCCAGCTCTGCGGCCCCTGCGCCCACCAGCCGACGCCGCCGTAGCGGGCCGACGAGTAGACCGCGGCAACGAGGTGGATCACCGGCACGTGCACGAGGTAGAAGAACAGCGGCACGCGGCCGAAGGTCACCAGGGCGCGGGACAGGCGACCGCCGAGATTCTCGAGCCGTGGCAGCAGCCAGATCGAGGGCCCCAGGGTCATGAGCAGGAAGAGCAGCGATGCCGGGTACTTGGTCGTGTTGAGAAGAGAGAGCCCGGTGTAGACCGCACCCCGCCCGTTGACCTCCCAGGGATTCGGGTCGCCATATAGGTTGACCAGCCGCAGGACCAGGAACGCCGCCGTGGTGGCGAGGCCGACCCGCGTCAGAACCGCGCGGCGCGCCTCGGGCCGCTGGCGGAAGACCGGGCCCAGGGCGTAGCCAAGAGCCATGACCCCGAGCCACGGGATGAGCGGGTAGACCACGATCAGCCCGAAGCTGTCGCCCAACGGCTGCCAGAACTGCTCGTGCAGGATCGCCCAGAGGAGCCCCCAATCGCCGAAATCTGACGCCTGGACGCCGTCGAGCAGGTTGTGCGCCGCCACCATGAGCAGGCCGATGGAGGCCGTGGCCCAGCGCGGCAGCCAGATCAGCCCTGCCAGGAAGAGCATCGAGCAGCCGATCACCCAGATCACCTGGATGAACACGTAGCTGCCGTAGAGAAAGTGCAGCCAGCCCAGGTTGACGACCGTGATCTCCAGCAGGATCAGCCAGAGACCGCGCGTGGCCAGGAAGGCCGAAAGCTGGCGCCGGCTGCGCCCCTTCGCCTGCCAGAGCGACGCGCCGACGCCGGCGAGAAGAAGGAAGACCGGGGCGCAGAAGTGGGTCACCCAGCGAGTCAGGAAGAGCGCCGCCGACGCCTGCTCCAGGTTCTCGGGCTGGAATGGGTAGGGCGAGAAGAAGTCCCGCACATGGTCCAGCCCCATGAGCACGATCACCAGACCGCGCAGAAGATCGATCGAGTCGATCCGCCGGGAAACGGGTTCGGGGCTCACTGGCTGCTCTTCACTACGTCACGGGCGTACCCAGGGTTCTTGGT
>CALZJC010000172.1 GCA_945787525.1 Thermoanaerobaculia bacterium
ATCGCGTCGATGGTCACCAGGATCTTGCCCAGCAGCATCTGGGTCTCTTTCTGCATGTCCATCGCCTGGGCCAGGGTAGCTTCGTCGATGAAGCCGTGGCTGACCAGGAAATGGCCGAGGTACTCCTTGGGATCGCTCGCCGCGGCGGAGATCACCTTGCCGGTGTCGAAGAAGATCCGCTTCTCGACCTCGCCGTTGTCGACCACCAGCGTGCCGGTCTTGCGAGACTGCGACAGCCACTGCAGGAGCTCGGAGAGCTCCATGGTCTTGAGATTGCCGGTGATGCCCACGATCAGTCCGATCTTCTCACCAGTGGCCCGTCAGATGCTGCCCCCGTCTCAATCTGCACCGTGATGCTCTGATCGAGCTGACGGGGATTGCGTCCGGCAGGGGCGGCGCGTCGCATCTAGTGTTGTGTCTCCGACTTGGCTTGCCGTATGGGCGCCGTCCAGACGGTAAGGCGAAGTTGGAGACACGACACTAGAAGATCACCGGCGTCGCCGGGTCTTCGCGGTGAATCGAATCGACGAAGCGGATCAGGTTGCGGCTCGAGGACATGATCAGCGTCTGGGTGCGGTGGCCGCGGCCGAAGAAGCGCACGCCGCGCAGCAGCCGGCCCTCGGTGACGCCGGTGGCGCTGAACAGGATCTGCGAGCCCGGGGCCAGCTCGTCGGTCGAGTAGATTCGGTCGGTGTCCGTGATGCCCAGCTCTTCGACACGGGCTTTCTGGGCATCGCCGATCGCCGTCAGCCGGGCCTGGATCTCGCCGCCCAGACAGCGCATGGCGGCCGCCGTGAGGACCCCTTCCGGCGCGCCGCCGATGCCCATGACGGCATGAATGCCGGTGCCGCGCACCGCGGCGGCGATACCCGCCGAAAGATCGCCGTCGCCGATCAGGCGGATCCGGGCGCCGGCGGCGCGGATGTCGGCGATCAGCCGGTTGTGGCGTTGCCGGTCGAGGACGACGATGGTGAGGTCGTCGATGTCGCGCGCGAAAGCGTCGGCGATGTTGCGCAGGTTCTCGCCCACCGGGGCGTCGAGATCGACCTTGCCGCTGGCGGTCGCGCCGACGACGATCTTGTCCATGTAGACGTCTGGCGCGTGCAGCAGACCGCCGCGCTCGGAGGCCGCCAGCACCGCGATGGCGCCAGCCGCGCCCGTGGCGCACAGATTGGTGCCCTCCAGCGGATCGACCGCGATGTCGACCTCGACGGCCCCTTCGACGCCGCACTGCGAGCCCAGCTCTTCGCCGACATAGAGCATCGGCGCTCTGTCGCGCTCGCCTTCGCCGATGACGATGCGGCCGGCCATGGGCAGCTGCGCCAGCTCCTGGCGCATCGATTCGACGGCCACCTCGTCCGAGCGGTTGCCGTCGCCAAAGCCCATGGTGTGGGCGGCCGCCACGGCGGCCTCCTCGGTGACCCGCACCATCGCCTGTTCGAGGCGTGCGTCGAGCGGCCTCATGGGCGCTTGGCGACCGGCTCCGCCAGCGGCTCGACGGCGCGAGCCGGTGGGTTGTAGGACGGGATGCCGGTGATCGCCTCGCCCAGGATCAGGCCGTGGATGTCGTGCGTGCCCTCGTAGGTGAACACTGACTCGATGTTCATCATGTGGCGGATCACCGGATAGTCATCGACGATGCCGTTGGCGCCCAGGATGTCGCGCGCCAGCCGCGCACATTCGCGCGCCACCCAGACGTTGTTCCGCTTGCCCAGCGACACCTGGTAGTGCCTGAGCTTGCCGGCGTCCTTGAGCCGCCCGAGCTGCAGCACCAGCAGCTGTCCCTTGCTGATCTCGCTCATCATCCAGACCAGCTTCTCCTGCACCAGCTGGTGACTGGCGATCGGCTGGCCGCCGAACTGCAGCCGTTGCAGCGCATAGTCGAGAGCGGTCCTGTAGCAGTCGATCGCCGCCCCCAGGCCACCCCAGGCGATGCCGTAGCGCGCCTGGTTGAGGCACCTGAGGGCGCTCTTGACGCCGGCGGTCTCGGGCAGCAGGTTGGCGGCCGGAATCCGGCAGTCCTGGAAGCCCAGCTCGGAGGTGACCGAGGCGCGCAGCGAGAACTTGCCGTGCTGGTCGCGCGCCGTGAAGCCCGGCGTGCCCTTCTCCACCAGGAAGCCGCGCACGCCCTCGCCGGTCTGCGCCCAGACGACGGCGACGTCGGCGATGGAGCCGTTGGTGATCCACTGTTTGGCGCCGTTCAGGACCCAGCCGTCACCGTCCCGGCGGGCGGTGGTGCGCATGGCGCTCGGATTGGAGCCGAAATCCGGCTCGGTGAGGCCGAAGCAGCCGATGGCCTCGCCCGACGCCAGGGCCGGGATCCAGCGGTCGCGGTGCTCCTGCGAGCCGAAGGTGTGGATCGGGTACATCACCAGGCTGCTCTGCACCGAGACAAAGCTGCGCAGGCCGGAGTCGCCGCGCTCGAGCTCCTGCATGATCAGGCCGTAGGCGACGTTGCCCAGGCCCGGCAGGTCGTACTCGTCGATGGTGGCGCCAAACAGGTTGAGCTCGGCCATCTCCGGCACCAGCTCGATCGGGAACCGGCTCTCACGATTGCACTCTTCGATGATCGGTTTGAATCGATCGTCCACCCAGGCGCCGACAGTGTCGCGCACCAGGCGTTCTTCCTCACTCAGAAGGTCGTCGATCTGCAGGAAATCGACCCCGGAAAGACGGCTCACAGCGAAACCCCCGCTTTGGTTTTGGGTGATGGAACGGCGCCTGCGGCGAAGCGACGCGGGCGACGGGAACGGGTGGGATGGTACCACGGAGGGGGCCTTTGCCCGGCCTCCAGCGACCAGGCCGGGCGCACTCGGTCCGCTCTCTGACGGTCTCCCGCGCGGTCCTCGCCGAGCGCCGCGGTGAAAAGAGCGGGCGGGGGGTTATCATGCCGCCCGATGAGCTTTGCTGGCGGCAGCCCCTGGGCGATGGCCCGTGACATCGGCGCGGGATTCGTCCTCGTCACCGACCGCACCCTGGCACGGATGTCCCGCCACGAGATCGACAAGCTCTCGTTCGAGTTGGAGCGCTGCCTGCGCGACCTGCGCAGCGCGCCGAGTGCAGACCTCGAGACGATCGAGATACAACGCCGCAACCGCAAGATGGGCAAGCTGATGAGCGCCCAGCGAATCCTGCGTGCCCACCTGATGAAGCGCAAGGGACCCTAGTGCCCCGTGCGGGAAGTAGCCGGTCCGCCGGCCGGCCCTGAGAGGGCTCGATGCTGCTGCTACGCACAGTCGGGCCGGTGTTGCTGGCGCTGGCCGCGGCGGCGGCGATCGACCGGTTGACGCGGCACCGGGGCCTGCAGCCGCCGGGCTTCGACCCGGCGCGACGGGGCGACGGCACGGCATTGGTGCGCCGCGGGCTGGCCATGGCGGTGCTGGCCGGAGTGCTCTGGGTGGGCGTTTTTGGCCCGCTGGGAACGGTTGGCACCGACATCCAGCCGGACTTTTCGCAGATCCACGCCGGTCAGCTCTTCCTGCTCCACGGTCTCTTCGCCGCGACTCTCGCCGTCTGGTACGTGCTCGGTTTCGCCGGCACCGGTGGCAGCTGGGCCGCACAGCTCGGTTTCCGCTCTGGGCGGCTGCTGCCCGAGCTGGGTATCGGCCTGGCGGCCGGCGTCGGTGGCTGGCTGGTGGTGCTCGGCGTGATGCTGGGCCTGGGCTCGCTGATCTGGATCCTGGGCGGTCAGGAGCTGCTGCCCGAGAGGCCGCCGGCGATGATCCACTGGCTGGCCGGCCTGCCGCTCCTGATGCGGCTGGCGGTCAGTGCGTCCGCCGGCCTGGTCGAGGAGGCGTTCTTTCGCGGCTTCCTGCAGCCGCGCGTCGGCATCCCGCTGTCCACCGCGCTGTTCGTCCTCGCCCACGCCGGCTACGAGCAGCCCCTGATGCTCGTCGGGGTCACTCTGCTGTCGCTGCTGTTCGCCCTGCTGGTCCGCTGGCGCCAGAACGTCTGGGCGGCGGTTGTCGCGCACGCCGTCTTCGACGCCGTTCAGCTGCTGATCGTCGTGCCGCTGGCGCTGGAGTTGGCGCCCGCCGTCGACGGTGACAGTGGATTGCTGCTGGGCCTGGCGCCGATGGTCGTCTGGTAGACTCGCCGAATCTCGCGTCATGACGACCAAGAACTCGCTGCTGCGGCTGTCGATCGGCAGCGATCTGGAGCAGGTCGACCTGGTCGGAGTTGTCATCCAGTCGACCCTGGAACAGACCGCTGTGGACCCGGACCAGACCCACTGGCTGGTGATGTCCGTGCGGGAGGCGGTGATCAACGCGATCCTGCACGGCAACCGGCAGGATCCCGACAAGAGGGTACTGGTGGAGGTGGATCTCGACGGGCCGGATCTGATCGTGCGGGTGGAGGACGAGGGCCAGGGGTTCGATCCGGACAGCCTGCCGGACCCGACGGCGCCCGAGAATCTGCTGCGCTCGAGCGGCCGCGGCGTCTTCATGATGCGCCAATTCGCGGACTCGATCGAGTATAGTTTTCCATCGAAGCGGGGGACGGTGGTCACGATGCGTAAGCGGATCGCCCCGCCGCAAGAGGAGGAATCGAAATGAAGATCGAAGTCAAGCACCGCGAAGGCGTCACGATCATCGCGCCGAAGGGCAAGATCACCATCGGCGTCGGCGACATCGCCTTGCGCGAGGCAGTGCACCAGGCTCTCGAAGCCGGCGCGGCCAACATCCTGGTCGAGCTATCCCAGGTCACGACGATCGACTCGTCCGGTATCGGCGAGCTCGTGTCGGCTTACACGACGGTCACCAACCGGGGCAAGAAGCTGGCCCTCCTGAACCTGCCGCCGAAGGTCGCCGACCTGTTGCAGATCACCCAGCTCATCACCGTATTCGACATCTACGACGACGAGGACGAAGCGATCAAGGCCCTGGCCTAGGGCTCAGCCGCCGGAAGCCCAGCGCGCCCGCTTGAGGCTGTACAACTCGCCGCTGGTGTGGTTGCGGTAGCCCTCCAGCGCCCGGGGTAGGACAGCGTAGTTCAGGCGGTTGAACAGGCTGATGTACGGCAGCTCCCGGGCGAGGATCTGCTGCGCCTCGAGATAGTGGGGCCGCCGCTTCGCCGGCTCCAGGAAGCGCGCCCCGAGGTCCACCAGCCGGTCGAACTCGGGGTTCCGGTAGCGGCCCCGGTTGGCGCCATCGGGCGGGATGCTGCCCGAGTGCAGGATCAGCTTGTAGATGTTGGGGTCCACGACGCCGGTCCAGTTGAGGCTGAACATCTGGAAGTTGCCGGCCTTGATGTCGGCGTAGAAGGTCGCGAACTCGTAGGAGCGGATCTCGATGCCGATGCCGGCCTCGGCCGCCATGGCCTGGATCGCTTGCGCCTGCAGACGGAACACCTCGTCGGTGGAGGTCTTGTAGGAGATCGTGAAACGGGGTCGCGGGCCGTCGCCATCGGGGTCCGGGTAGCCGGCCTCGTCGAGCAGTCGGCGCGCTGCGGCCGGGTCGTGGGGCACGATCTCGAGGTCGTCGTTGCGCGCCCAGTGACCGGGCGGCAGCGCGGTTTCGGTAACCAGCGCCAGGCCCCGCCACAGGCTGTCGGCCAGCTTCTGCCGGTCCAGCGTGAGGGCCAGGGCGCGGCGCACTCGAACATCGCCGACCGTCCGATCCTCCATGTTGAAGCCGAGGTAGGTGTAGACCGAGCCGGGGTCGGCCTGGACACGGAACCGCTCGTCGGCGCGGAAGCGCTCCACCACGTCGGGCGCCAGGTCACTGATCACCAGGTGCACGGAGCCTTTTTGGAGCTCGAGGGCCCGGACGGTGGCGTCGGGGACGGCGCGCAGGACGACTCGATCGAGCTGCGGGCGGCCCTCCCAGTAGCCGTCCCAGGCGGCGAACTGGAGGCTGTCCGGAGAGCGCTCCACCAGCCGGAACGGGCCGCTGCCGATGGGCGCGCGCTCGAACTCGTCGGGGCCGGTGCCGGCGGGCACGATGCCCACGAAGCTGGTCAGATCGGCCAGCATGGCCCCGAACGGTCGCCGAAGGACGAAGTCGACGCTCAGGCGGTCGGCCGCCTCGACTGCCTCGACGTGGGAGAAGGCACCCGATTTGGGCGACACCACCGTGCCGTCGACGATGCTGCCAAAGGTCCAGACAACGTCCTCGGCGGTGAGCTCTCGGCCATCGTGAAAGCGTACCCCCGGCCGCAGGTGGAAGCGGTAGCGCAGCCCGTTGTCCAACACCTCCCAGGACGTGGCCAGGTCGGGCACCAGATCGCCGTTCGGGGCCTTGGTCACCAGACCGTTGAGCATCAGGTCGAAGGCTCGGGCCGACGACTGATCGGTGCCGATGCGCGGGTCCAGATGGGTCGGCGGGTTGCGCAGAGCCACGACGACCTGGTTGGGCGCCCGGCTGGTGGACCCCGACCCGCCGCCACACGCGGCGAGGGACAGCACCAGCGGGACGAGGAGGAGTCGCTTCGGCATCGCGCAGCGGTATTCTGTCACCCGTGAAACGGCCGTCGTTGAATCGTCCCGGGTGGTGGGCCGTGGCAGCCGCGGTGGCTCTCATGGCGCCGGCGGCGGCGGTTGCCCAGGACGCTCGCGGCCAGGAGCTGGCGGCGATTCGCGGCGAGATCGCCCGCCTCCAGGCGCGCTTGTCGAGCGTCGCCGACGAGTCCCGCGGCTTGAGCGGCGAGTTGGAGCGCACCGGACTGTCCCTCGAGATCCAGGCGAAGCGGCTCGAGGAGGCGCAGGCGGCTCGCCGCCTCGCGGACGCCCATCTGCGCCGGCTGGGTGGCGCGGTCGCCGGCCTGGAGGTGCAGCTGGACGAACATCGGCGGGCGCTGCAGAGGCGGCTCACCGATCTCTACCGGCTCGGCAGGCAGGGTTATCTGCGGCTGCTGCTCGCGGTGCGCACGCGACGGCAGCTGCTGCCGGCGATCCGTGCTCTGCGCTATCTGGCGAGACGCGATGCAACGCTGCTGAGCCGCTTTATCGACACCCGGGCCGCGCTGACGGTCGAGCGCCAGGAGCTGCTCGAGCGCCGGCGTGAGCGCCAGCTGTGGGTCGATCTGGAAAGCGAGCGTCACGGCGAGCTGGCCAGATTGCAGAAGAAGCAGGCGCTGCTGCTGAGTCAGCTGGAGCGCCGCCGCGGCCAGCTCAGCGCCCGCGCCGTGAGGCTGGCCGACAAGGAGCGCAAGCTGAGCAACCTGATGGACTTCCTCGCCGGGCGGGCGCCGGCGTCGCTCGCGGGACAGCCGATCCAGGAGTTTCGCGGTGCTCTCGACTGGCCGGCGCGCGGCGATCTGGAGCAGCGGTTCGGTGATCGTAGGGAGCCGCGCTACGGCACCCGCGTGCCGCACAACGGCATCGCCCTGCGCACGGTCGCCGGGCTGCCGGTGCGCGTCATCTATCCCGGCAAGGTGGTGTTCGCAGCGCCGTTCGAAGGTTACGGCCCGACCGTCGTGGTCCATCACTCGGGTCGGGTCTTCTCCCTTTACGCCGGTCTCGCGCAGCTCGGCGTGCGCCAGGACGATATACTCCAACTCGGCCAGACGTTGGGTCCGGCTGCCGCCAAGCTCTACTTCGAGATCCGTGAAGAGAACCGTCCCGTCGATCCGCTCGACTGGCTGAGATGAACTGATGAGTCGCGGTCGCATTCTGTTTTTTCTGCTCTCGCTCACCCTGGTGGTGCCGCTGCTGGCGAGCGGTCTGCGCCGGGCGGCGGCCGAGAACGACGGCGAGGACTCC
>CALZJC010000173.1 GCA_945787525.1 Thermoanaerobaculia bacterium
AGAAAGCCCTTCATCTCGTCCAGCCCGCCGGTCGCACCGGGGCGCAGCCGCCGCGACCGCGGCTCGCCCTCCGGCGCCACGGCCTCGAAGAGGACCGGCCCCGGCGCGGCGTACTCCAGCGGGTCGAAGACGTGTAGCAGCGAAACGTCGTGGCGCGCCCGCAGATAACGCAGATCGTCCGGCACGTCGTGATCGATGAAGTCCGAGATCAGGAAGACGACGTAACGCCCGCCGCGCCGGTCCTCGATGGCGTGGATCGCCGCTCTTGGATCGGACTCCCGCACCGGCCGCTGCCAGGGCCCGGTATGGGCGAGCAGGGCCCTGAGCCCGCGGAACAGCTGCGCCCGGCCGGGGCGCGGGCGGGCCGTGTCGAGAGCGCGGTCGGCGAACACCACCCAGCCGAGCCGGTCGCCGCCCTCGATCGCCGACACGGCCAGGGTCGCGGCCAGCTCGACGGCGTACTCCAGCTTCGTGCGCGCCTGGAAGCCGACGTGCATCGACGGGCTCACGTCGAGAGCGACGATGATCTCGCGCTGGCGCTCCTCCTGGTGAACCCGTACATACGGCTCGCCGGCGCGAGCGGTGATGTTCCAGTCGATCAGTCGCGCCGGCTCGCCCTGGACGTACTTGCGCGCCTCGTGGAAGACCAGACCGCTGCCGAGAATGGTGCTGGCGTAGTCGCCGGCCAGCAGACCCGTGGCGTTGCGCCGCGCGATCAGCTCGAGCAGGCGTACATCGCGCAGCAGTCGCCGCAGGGGAGCTTCACTCACGGCACCTTGATGGCGCCGAGAATCTCGTCGATGATGCGGCCAGTGCCCACCTGCTCCGCTTCGGCGTAGTAGGTGCGCACGATCCGGTGCCGCAGGACCGCCGGGGCCAGCGCCTTGATGTCGTCCGGCAGGACCTCGTCGCGGCCGTCGAGCAGCGCCGCCGCCCGCGCCGCCTGGGCCAGCGAGATCGAGGCGCGCGGCGAGGCGCCGAAGTCGATGAACTCCGCCAGCTCGAGCCCCAGCTCCTTCGGCTCCCGGGTCGCCCGCACCAGCTCGGTGGCGTAGGCGATCAGGCGGTCCTCGATGAAGACCGAGCGGGCCGCCTCCTGCACCGCCACCAGCTGTTCGCCCGACAGCACCGCCTCCATCGTCGGCAGCTGCGACTCCTCGATCACCATGCGCACGATCGCCTCCTCCTCGTCGCGCGCCGGATAGGTGACCACCAGCTTGAGCAGGAAGCGGTCGAGCTGCGCCTCGGGCAGCGGATAGGTGCCCTCCTGCTCGATCGGGTTCTGGGTTGCGAAGACCTGGAACGGCGCCGGCACCTCGAGGCTCTCGGGCCCGATCGTCACCTGCCGTTCCTGCATGATCTCGAGCAGCGCCGACTGCACTTTCGCCGGGGCCCGGTTGATCTCGTCGGCGAGCACGAAATTGGCGAAGACCGGACCGCGCACGGTCTCGAAGGCGCGCGCCTCCTGGTTGAAGATGCGGGTGCCGACGACGTCGGCCGGCAACAGGTCGGGCGTGAACTGAAGGCGACGGAAACGCACCCGGCAGCTGCGCGCCAGCAGGTTGACCGCCCGCGTCTTGGCGAGGCCGGGCACGCCTTCGATCAGCACGTGACCGCCCGCCACCACCGCCACCAGCAGGCCATGCAGGAAATCATCCTGGCCAACGATGCCCCGCGCCAGTTGCTCGCGCACGGCGACCATCAGGTCGCGGGCTCCCTGCTTCGAGATCGACGTTTTGGCCATCATCGTCTTGCGACCGCCGGGTCTCGGGGCACGGCCGCGGGGCGAGACGATATCACCCGTCGTCCGGTTCGCGGCGCCGTCGCCGGCCGGCCAGCTGCAGCAGCGCCCCGACGATGGCCAGGATCACGAAGACCACGCCCCGCGGCTCCTCCAGGCCCAGACCCTCGACGACCAACGCCGCCCCTACGAGCGCGCTCAACGCCACCAGCCCGAGCTCGAACAGCCACTGCACCAGCGCAGCGCCGACGATGCCGGCGACCAGGGCGCCCACCAGCGTGGGCAGACCAGGAGCCCACCCGAGCTGCTCGGCGATCCAGAGAAAGCCGACGGCGCCGGCCGCGAAGCCGGCCACCGTAACGGCCAGCTTCTGGACCAGGACCGCTGCCGCCGCTCCCAGCACGCCCACGGCGATGGCCACCAGCCAGCCGGCACCGGCGCCACCCAGATAGGCGCCAGCCAGGCGATAGGCGACGACAAAGCCGACGACGCCGACGAACAGCCAGAACAGCCGGCGGCCGAAAATCAGCAGCAGGCCACCGGCGACGAGTGCCGCGATCGGCGCCGGCGCGGCCAGGGAGTCGAGCATCGGTCAGCCTGCCTTTCCCGCCAACTCGGCGTAGCGGAAGCAGGAGACCAGATGGTCGTTGACCATGCCGGCCGCCTGCATGTAGGCGTAGAGGATCGTCGGGCCGACGAAGTTCATGCCCCGGCTCTTGAGGTCGCGGCTCATGCCCTCCGACTGCGGCGTCTTGGCCGGGATGTCGCCCATGCGCCGCCAGCGGTTGACCCTGGTCGCACCGTCGACGAAGCGCCACACGTATTCGTCGAAGCTGCCGAACTCCTTTTGCAGGGCGAGGAAGACGCCGGCGTTGGCGATCGCCGACCGGATCTTCTGGCGGTTGCGCACGATGCCCGCATCGCCCAGCAGGCGCTCGACGTCGCGGGCGCCGAAGCGCGCGACCCCGGCGGGGTCGAAGCCGGCGAAGGCGCGGCGGTAGTTCTCCCGCTTGCGCAGGATCGTCTGCCAGCTGAGGCCGGCCTGTGCTCCGTCGAGGACCAGGAACTCGAAGTGCCGCCGATCGTCGTGCAGCGGCACCCCCCACTCCTCGTCGTGGTAGGCGACCATCAGCGGGTCGCCGACACACCAGTCGCAGCGGCGCTCGGACGAATCCCGTTCGACCACGACCTAGCCTGCCAGCGCCTGGCCGAAGTCGGCGATCAGCTCGTCGGCATCCTCGATGCCCACCGAGACGCGAACCAGGTCGTCGGTGATGCCGAGCCGCTGGCGGCTCTCCTCGTCGAGCCCGAGATGCGAGCTCCGCGACGGCCGCACCACCAGGCTCTCGACGCCGCCCAGCGACGGGGCGTGCAGCGGGATGCGCACGCTGTCGAGGAACCTGTCGGCTCGTGCCGCGCTGGCGGCGTAGAACGACAGCATGCCGCCAAAACCCGAGAAGAGCCGGGCCGCGAAAGCGTGGGACGGGTCGTCCTCGAGACCGGGGTAGTTGACCTTACGGACCTCCGGCCGATCGGCGAGATACCGTGCCAGCCGCATGGCGGTCTCGTTCTGACGCTGCACCCGCAGCACCAGGGTCTTGAGGCCGCGCTCGAACAGGAAGCAGGCGTGGGGATCGAGCGAGCCGCCCAGATGCACCAGGAGATGTCGTATCCGGTCGATCTGCTCGGCCGAGCCGATCACCGCTCCGGCGACGATGTCGCTGTGCCCGTTGAGGTACTTCGTGGCGCTGTGGACCACCAGATCGACGCCGATCTCGCGCGGCCGGAAGTTGACCGGCGAGGCGAAGGTGCTATCGATCACCGTGACCAGATCGTGGGTCTTGGCGAAGTCGACCGCCGCCTCGAGATCGCCGACCTCCATCAACGGGTTGGAGATCGCTTCGAGCAGCATCAGCCGGGTCTCCGGGCGCAGCGCCCGCTCCCATGCGGCTGGCCCCTCGGGATCGGCCAGGTCGATCGCCGTGTGGGAGATATCGAGCCGCGGGCCGTCCTGGTCGAGAAAGGTCTGCGTGCCGCCGTACAGGGTCCTCTGCGCCAGCAGGTGCTCGCCGCTGCCGACGAACGCGAGGATTGCCGCCGAGATGGCGGCCATGCCGCTGGCGGTGACCAGCGCCGCCTCGCCCGACTCGATCGCCGCCAGCCTGGCGTGCAGGCCCAGATGGCTGGGCGAGTTGCTCAGGCGGATGTAGCGCACCGTGTCGTAGGCGGACTCGTCGGCCATCAGGTAGTTGGCCGATTGGAACAACGGCGTGACCACCGCACCCTGGATCCGGGGAGACGGCGATCCGGCGTGCACCACGTTGGTGGCCAGGGTGCGGTAACTGCTGGAGTAGTCGGGCATGGATTCCTCCGGCTTGGCTACAGGCGAGCGGATTACGGAGCCCGACAAGCCGGCCAACAGGGGCCAGAGGCCGGCAGCGAGCTGCTAGCCTGTACTTATCACCGATCTGGTGAGAAGTGCAGGCTAACGGCGCAGGTCGCGGAAGCCCACCACGGCGGCGCCGGCGCCGGCCAACGTGCCGAGGATCTGCTTCCACCCGAACCCCGGGTGACCACCGAGCCCCAGTGGGTCAGCCCCCAGGGCGACCAGCGCCAACAGCGCACCGGCCGCGACCAGGACTATTCCACGGGTTCGATTCGACATGCTCACTCCTTGTCCAAATGGCCGCTCAACAGTAACAGGGGGCCCGGTGGGAGCTTCCATCAGGCGAGCCGGTCGACGACCAGGATCACCAGGACAGCGGGCAGATACACGACGGACGCCAGCAGCAACCGCCGCGCGGCGGCGCCGGAGTGGCGGCGCAGGAAGCCCACGGAAGTGGTCAGCAGCGCCAGACCGAGCAGCAGCGCGCCGACCAGGTAGGTGGCGCCGGCCAAGCCCAGAAAGGCCGGCAGCAGGCTCACCGGCACCAAGGTCGCCGCCCACAGGACCATCTGTCGCCCCGTCCGGGCGCCACCGGCGTCGCCCACCGTGAAGACCGGCATGCCCGCCCGGGCATAGTCCTCACGGCAGATCCAGGCGATGGCGAGGAAATGCGGCAACTGCCAGAAGAAGAGGATCGCGAACAGCGCCCAGGCTCCGGCATCGAGCCGGCCGCTGGCGGCGGCCCAGCCCATCATCGGCGGAATCGCCCCCGGCACGGCTCCCACCACGGTCGCCAGCGAGGTGATCCGCTTGAGGGGGGTATAGACGAGCACGTAGCCGAGCAGCGCGATCAGGCCGAGCAGGGCGCAGAGCCGATTGGCCGCCAGCGCCAGCAGCAGAAGCCCGGCGGCCGCCATCGTCAGGCCGCAGACCAGCGCGACGTCGGGGTGCATGCGGCCGGCGGGCAAGGGCCGCTGGGCGGTGCGCTCCATCAACCGGTCGGTATCCCGTTCCCAGTGGTGATTCAGCGCCGAGCCGCCGGCGGCCACCAGCCCAGTACCCGCCAGAACGGCGATCGCCAGCCCCAGCGGCGGCGTCTGACCGCTGGCCAGCAGCAGGCCGATGCCCGCGGTGAGCATCACCATCAGGGTGATGCGCGGCTTGGCCAGCTGCACGAGATCGCCCATCAGGACTGCCGGGCGAGCCTCGGCGCCGGTGGCGGCAGGCGCCCTCACGAAGCGGCCTCGCGCAGTTCGAGCGACTCGGCGCGCTCCGGGGTCGCCGCCGCGGCCGACCGCTCGAGGACCCGCACGCAGCGCCAGGAGCACAGCGTCATTGCCAGGCTGCTGGCGAAGACCAGCGCGCCGACCGCGACGTGCACCGTGTTCGGCGCGACGGCGCGCGAGGTCAGGACGACGGCGCCGCCGAGTCCGATCTGAACGGCGACCAGGATGGCCGTGGTGACCGCTGGAACGACCAGCGCGCGCTCTTCGCGGAAGCGACGCAGCACCTGCCAGACGAGAGCCGTCACCAGCCCGAGTACCAGCAAGGCGCCCAACCGGTGGGCGTAGTGGATGCCGACGCCGTTATCCAACCGCGGCGGCACCAGGCCTCCGAAGACCAGCGGAAAATCGGCGATCGCCAGCCCGGCGCCGGTGTGACGCATCACGGCACCGAGCAGGATCTGCACGTACACGAGGCCGGTCAGGCTGGTGGCGAGCCGTGCCAGGCGGCGCCTCGCCACCTCTCGATGCAGCGTGAAGTCGGCCCGCATCCAGAGCGGCGAGGTCACCATCGCCAGAGTGACCACCAGACCGAGAAACAGCTGTGCCAGACCGGCGTGGCTCACCGAGACAGCGGGCGGCAGGAACGTCAGTACGGTGATGCCCCCGAGCAACGCCTGGGTGAACACCGCGGCAACCGCAAGGTAGGCGATCCGTCGCACCCAGGCGCGCGGCTCCCGCCGCCGGAACTGGAGCGCCAGGACGATCGTCAGCAGGGCGACGGTGCCGGCGATCAGCCGGTGGCCGTGCTCGGCACGCACGTTCTCGATGGTCCACCACCTGGGCGGGTTGAGGCTGCCGTAGGAGAGCGGCCAGTCGGGCACCGAAAGGCCCGCCTCTTTGCTCTTGACCAGCGCGCCGGCAGCGATCAGCAGAACCACCAGACCGGCGAGCGCCAAGGCAAAACGGTGAAGTCCGCGCTCCTGCGCCGGCTGGATAGCACTTGTCGACATCGATGGCTACTTCCGAACGAGGCGGCAGTCTACCCCAACCAGCCGCGTCCGGCGGGTCCCGCAGAACGGACAGCCGGGGAGCCAGGCCCCGGCTGTCGGAGATGCTGACCGGCGCCCGGCTCAGACCGTCGGCGAGAAGTCGAAGTTGGCCTCGGCCGTGCCGTCAGAGGCGACGCTCACGTTGAGGCTCCGAGCACCGAACTCCTCATGCCAGGCCTCCAACTCGTAGTCGCCGGCGGGCAGGCCGCCAATCGAGAACGAGCCGTCGGCGCCACTCACCGCGAAGAACGGATGATCCATGACACCCATGTACGAGGCCATCCAGGGGTGCACGTCGCACTTGAACGGCACCATCACCTCGGCGACGTCGAAGCTCTTCTCGAGCTCCATATCCTGGAACGGCTGTCCCTGGTTGAACTCGGCGTTCTTCTTCGGCAGCGCATGCACGTTGTGCAGCGTCGGATCAGAGTTCTTGATGACCAGGGTCTGTCCGACCATGATCCCGGAGACGTGCGGGGTGTACTGGCAGCCCAGCTGGTTGAGCAGCGCCTTTTCCGCCGGCGCCTCGTAGCTGCCGCTCAGGCCGCTCTTGACGTAGACGAACGTGTTGGCCAGGCCACCGCCCTCGGTGACGACCTTCTCGGTGTAGGCCGCTTCGGGGTGCATACCCTGGCAGACCGGGTCGGCGCCCATCTTGATCGCCGCGTCCGGATCTCCGTTGACATACGAAATAGTGCCGGCGATGACGCCGCTGCCGGTCGCCGCGGTAGCCGCGGGCGCGGCCGACGGCGCGGCCGAAGATGGCGCGGGCGTCTCGCCGCCACCGTCACCACCACCACAGGCGACGACCACGGCCAGTCCGGCCAGGGCCGGCAGCAGAGAGAGAACTTTCTTGCTCATCAGTACAAACCTCCTTATTCAGATGAAGACCGGCGCCAGATCAGGCTGGCCGGCGCCGGATTATTGCACGCTGGTTCGAGGACACGCGTCGAGCCGCTACACTAGCGCTCGAGATTCCACCAGATGTGATCCCGCAGAGCGGCAGCCACCTTGCGGGCGTCACCGACGTATTCGCGCAGCTCCTCCTCCGAGGAGAACTCGCGCATCAGCTGACGCTTCTGGGCCGACCACATCGGGGCGTCGATGACTCCAGCCAGGGGCGACCGATAGGTGCCGTCCGGGCCGCGCTGGAAATTGGCCGGCATCCGGGTGCCCGGAATCCAGCTCTGCGGATCCAGGATCCAGTCCGGCACCCAATCATGCCGCAGCCTCTCGCCGGCGAGCAGCAGAGAGGGCGCCAGATGGGCGCTGCCGGCGCCCGCCGCGGCGGCCGCCG
>CALZJC010000174.1 GCA_945787525.1 Thermoanaerobaculia bacterium
CGACCTGCCGGCGAAGGCGGTGCTCGCGAGGACGAGGGAGAGCGGGACGAGGAGAGCTGCAGACGGCCGGATCATGGCGACTCCTTTCGGTTGTTGTGGGCTTGGGGTCATTTCCGAGCTGCAGCTTGCGGTGCCGGCTCGAGCGGTGTCGTGACGCCGCGGTGACCGTCACCTGACGGTTCGCTGACGACCGGCTCGACCATCGGTTCGGGATCGGTCAGGACAGAGATGGAGCGGCCCGACACCGACCCTGGCTGCCGCGGCCCCTCGATCAGCGACCTGCGAGCCGGATGCCGCGGGCGGTGGGCGAAAGCTCGATGTCCTGGGGCAGGTGTCGGCCTTCGAGCCAGACGATGCGGTGTTGCTTCAGCGTGCGCCTCAGCTCCGCCAGCGCATCTTTGAAGGGCTTCGGCACCTTGAGGGCGCCTGGCTTCAGGCCGACAAAACGGGCCTCGGGCCAATCCGGCCCTGTCGACTCGCCGGTGAACTTCCAGACGGCCAGCGGCACGTGAAGCTGTCGCAGGTAGGCGCTCACGGCCTCGGCAGTGTGCTGGCTGCGCTCGCCGGTCGCCTCGCCGAGCAGCGCCACTACGGCGCGCCGCCTGTGGGTGGCGTGGGCGGCCATGCCCGCGAGCGCCACGGCTTCGGCGAAGTGCATCGGAAAGCCCAATTGCGTCGGCTGCTGGGCGAGGCGCAGGAAGCCCCCGTCGGCGGCGCCGTAGACCGGCGAGTGGGGGAACATCTCGGCAATCAGGTCGTTACCGAGCAGCGGCGCCGCCGACGGCGCCAGGAACTGCAGATAGACGTCCCTGCCGAGCCAGGCGATGCGGCGTAGGCGGTCCGGTTCTCGCCTGCCGTCGTTGCGCTGCTGCATCCTGGCGACGGCGGTGTCCGCGACGCCTCTGCTGTCTGCCCCATAGGCCAGTCCCAGGGTGAGCTCGCTCAGGCGCTCGAGCTGGGCCTGCACCATGGGATCGCGGACGAAGATGACCTCCGCCGGCCCCTCTTCGACGCCATGCACCGCCAGTGGCGCGCCGTCCTTGGTGAACCAGCCCTGCATGCTCGCGGCCGGCGGCAGCGCGCCGCGTTTCTCCAGGGCCACCGCGACCGCCGTCAGCTCGGTACGCACCTCCTCGCCCAGGGCCCCACCGAACGACGCTACGAGCCGTGATACGTGCTCATCGGTAAACCTCAGCGTGGCGCTGACGAAGTGGATCTGGTCCGGATCGAAGGGCGGCAGCGGGACGCGGCGCGGGTCGGCGACCGGCAGCGGCTTGCCGTCGAAGAGGAGCTCGACCGCGCGGGGTCGCCGCACGCCGATGGACTCCCACGAGATACGAACCGCGACGTGCCGCCCGCGGTCGTCGGCCTCCAGGCTCATCGATGCCGCCGCGGAAGAGTCGTCCAGGTTGACCCAACGGATGGCGCGGTCGATCTCGTCGCCCCGCGCGTCGCGGGCGATGGCGACCAGTTCATGTGGCGCCGGGTAGGCGCCAAAGTCGCAGTCGAAGGTCCAGGGCGACGCCGTCAGGAGCGTCACCGTCTTGCCGTCGAGGCGGATCTCGATCGTTGCGACCTCGTCCGCCACAGCCAGCTCGACCGGATGGACTCCGGCATAGAGGCCGATCAGGAGGCTCACAAACTCGACCATCGGCGCTCTCAGCGGGGTCCCTCGGCGCCTCCGGCGACGAGCGGCTCGAGCCCGGCCGGCAGCGCACCGGCCGCGGCGGGGGCGAGCTCGATCTCGTGCGGCAGACGCTCGCCGGCGAGCAGCACGATGCGCTGGCCGGCGAGCTCGAGGCGCAGCTCGCGGGCCGCTCCGCCAAGGCGATCGAACGCCTCGTCGACGGCTTTGTGGGGGATCGGCCCGCCGCGGCCCGAGGCCGGCAGACCGATAGACGTCGCCTGACCCCAGGCGGTCTGCGTCGCGGCCGGGGAGAGCGTCCAGACGAACAGCGGCACCCGCAGCGCGCGCAGGTAGGCGCGGACCGTCGGCGCGGCGTGCAGGCTGTCGTCGTCGGCTTCGCCGGCGAGCAGCAGGACCACGGCACGCCGCCCGCTGCCGGCATGGGCTTGGCGGCCGGCGATCGCCACCGCGTCGGCCACCCGGCGGGCAAAGCCCATGGGGGGGACGTTCTCGACCAGCCAGAAGAAGCCCACGTTCGCCACACCCGCCGATCCCGCGAACAGGTAGCGCTGGCTCGCGGTTCTCGACACCGGTGCCGCCAGCGGCGAGATGAATCGCACCGTGGTCTCGGCCCCGAGGCCGGCGAACTCGTGGTACGCCTGCCACAGGCGGTCGAGCTGGCGGCTTTCGGGGGCGCCGGCCGGTACGTCGAACAGCTCCCTCGCGGCGTCACGGAACTCCTCCTTCGGCGTGCGCAAGAGCTCCGGGTCCCAGTCCGCGGAGTCGCCGCGGGTCGCTTTGCCCGGAATGCCGAGCCGATCGAGCCGATGGCCGAGGAAGAACCGCCCCATCTCCTCCAGATAGGGTCGCGCGGCCGCATCCTGGACCACCAGCACCTCGGCGGGGCCCTGATGAACGGCGCGCACGGCGAGCGGCTTGCCGTCGGCCAGGAACCAGGCGCCCATTTCGTCAGGTGACGGGATCCGGTCGGCGGCAAAGACCACCGGCAGCACCGTCAGCCCGCCGGGCGGCGCCCGCCCGCCGATCCGCGCCCGCGGCATGTCGACGTTGATCCAGCGTCGCGCCCGCGCCAGCTCGCGGCCGCGCTCGTCGTAGGCCACGGCGACCAGCTCGTGCGGCGCCAGGGCCTCGCCGAGATCGACCTCCAGACGCCAGGGTGGCGAGGTGAGCCGCTCGACGACCAGCCCGTCCAGTCGGACCTCGACCTGGGCGGCCCCCTGCCGCACGGCGAGCTCGACCGGCTGGGAGCCGTTGACGAGGCCGAGGAACAGAGTGACGATCTCGATCACACTCCGATCCTACGTGTGGGGGCGTGTTTCGACTTCAGGTCCGCCGAGCAGCGCGGGCATCCTGTCGCGCCTGCTCGCTGTAAACTGGCGCCAACTGTGCTCACCCGCGATCGTACGTAACCCGACGTGAAGAGCATCGACGCTACGGTCGCGGCGCTTCCCCGGGTAGAAGAGCCGATTCGTGCCGAGGTGTTCGGCATCGAGCGGCTCGAGGAGCACGGCGAGAGCCTGGCCGCGGCCCAGCCCACCGCCGCCGAAGGCGACAGAGGACGCCGGCTCCTGCCGCGGGTGAGCGAGAACGCGAAAGTGCTTCTCGCCGGATACCGCGACATCGTCGAGGCGGTGAGACTCAAGCAGCACACCACCCAGGCCGAAGAGTGGCTTCTCGACAACTTCCACGTCGTGGACGAGCAGGTCCGCGAGATCCGGGATCACCTCCCACATAGCTTCTACAAACGTCTGCCGAAGATCGCCGAGGGCCGCCACCTCGGCGGATACCCACGCGTCTACGGATTGGCGTGGGCCTACGCGGCGCATACCGACAGTCGGTTCGAGCTGGAGACGCTCACGGCATTCGTGAGGGCCTGCCAGCGCGTCCAGCCTCTCAATATCGGTGAAACCTGGGCGATCGCGATCCATCTTCGCATCGCTCTCCTGGAGAACCTGCGACGGCTGACGAAGCTGGTCATCCGCGCTCGAAAAGGGCGGGCGACCGCGGATCGTGTGGCGGACCGGCTGCTGGGACTGAGCGGCGGGCCGCCGGAGCAGGTCGAGGATGTGTTGGGCGGCCGTGGCACCGCCCCCCTGGCCAGCGCGTTTTCCGTGCAATTGCTGCAGCGGCTTCGTGATCAGCCGCTGGCGATCGCACCGGCCCTCGAGTGGCTGAAGGAGACTCTGGCCTCCCAGGGGACCTCGCCCGGCGAGATCGTGGCGCAGGTACACCAGGCCCAGGCCGCGGCGAACATCACCGTCCGCAACATCATCACCAGCATGCGGTGGATGTCGTCCATCAGCTGGGCGGAGTTCTTCGAGAGCGTCAGCCTGGTGGACGAGACCTTTCGAGCGGCGCCCGGTTTCGCAGCCATGGACTTCGCCACGCGCGACAAGTACCGGGAGGCGGTCGAGGAGCTGTCCCGGGGCTCCGCCTGGTCGGAGCTGGACGTGGCGCGCGAGGCGGTGGAATTGGCCGGCGTGGCCCGGCGTGAGCGCGTTTCTTCGGAGACCGACCCCGACGCGGCGGCGACCCCATCGGCGGCACCGTCGGCGGAGTTCGCCGTCGTCGAGCACCGCGAGGAGGACCCGGGTTACTACCTGGTGTCGGGCGGCAGGTGGGCTTTCGAAGAGCGCCTCGGCTATCGGCCCATTCCACGGCTCCGCGTTCGCCGCGCGTGGCGCAGGCACGCGACGCCGGGCTATTTCGGCCTGATCACTCTGCTTACCGCTCTCCTGCTGGCCTTGCCGCTGGTGCTGACGTGGCGGGTGGGGGTCGGCGCGCCGCTCCTGGCCCTGCTGGGGATCCTCGCCTTCATACCCGCCTCCGATATCGCGGTGGCCCTGGTCCATCGGCTGGTCACGAGGATCGTTCCGCCGCGGCGGCTCTGCAAGCTCGACCTCGCTCGCGGCGTCCCTGCCGAGATGCGAACGATGGTCGTGGTTCCTTGGCTGCTCACCGACCACGAGGGGATCGAAGAGTTCATCGAGCGACTCCAGGTGCATTACCTGGCGAATCCCGAGGGCCATCTCCATTTCGCTCTTTTGACCGACTGGAAGGACGCCGCCCACGAACAGATGCCCGGCGACGAGGAGCTCCTGACGGAGCTGGCCGAGGGGATCGCGGAGCTCAATGAGCGATACGGCAGTCCCGAGGGCGGAGGAGACCGGTTCATCCTGCTGCATCGTCGACGCCTCTGGAACGAGGCGGAAGGCAAGTGGATGGGCTGGGAACGCAAGCGCGGCAAGCTGCACGAGCTGAACTGGCTGCTGCGGGGCGCGACCGACACGTCGTTCATTGCGGTGAACGGCAGACCGCCCACGGTGCCCGATGGCGTCCGCTACGTCATCACCCTGGACGCCGATACGCGACTCCCCGGGCGGACCGCCTACCGCCTCGTCGCAACCATGGCCCACCCGCTGAATCGACCGCGCTTCGACCCCCAGCTGGGCCGCACGGTCGAGGGATACGGCGTCCTCCAGCCACGGATCACGCCGTCCCTGCCGACGGGGCCGCGAAGTACCACCTACCAGCGGATCGTGTCGGGTCCCGGGGGCGTCGACCCCTATGCGGCAGCGGTCTCCGACGTCTATCAGGATCTGTTCGGCGAGGGGTCGTACACGGGGAAGGGGATCTACGACGTCGACGTGTTCGAGGCCGCACTCTCGGGCCGGGTGCCGGAGAACGCGCTCCTCAGCCACGACCTCTTCGAGGGTTTGTTCGCCCGTTCCGGCCTGGTAACCGACATCGATCTGTTCGAGGAGTTCCCCGCCAACTACGAGGAGGCCGCCCGCCGTAACCAGCGATGGGTGCGGGGCGACTGGCAGCTGCTCCCCTGGATCCTCGGCCAGAGGGACACGGAGCCTCGGAGCGGGCAGCGAATGCGCATACCCGTGCACGGTCGCTGGAAGATGCTGGACAACCTGCGCCGCAGCCTCATGGCGCCGGCGTCGTTTGTCTTGATCGTGGCCGGCTGGTTTCTCCCCGGCATCTCACCTCTTCTGTGGACGGCCCTGGTGCTGGCAGCCGTCGCCTTGCCGGCATTCTCGCCCGCGATCGAGGGGCTGATCCCGCACCGCAAGGGCGTCTCCAAGCGAAGTCACCTGCGCGCCGCGGGCCGCGACGTGAAGCTCGCGTCGCTCCAGTTCTTGCTGGCGGTTGCGGCGCTGGCGCACCGAGCCGCCTACATCACGGATGCCGTGGTCCGCACGCTGGGGCGGCTCTATGTCACCAAGCGGCACCTGCTCGAGTGGGTGCCGGCCGCGCAGGCCGGCTACGGGCTCGACCTGACGCTGGGTGCCTTCTACCGACACCTCCGCTGGAGTTCCTTGCTTGCCGCGGCCGTCGGCCTGCTGGTCACCGTCGTCAAGCCGGACGCCTTGCCGGTTGCCGCCCCTCTGGTGCTCCTCTGGGCCGTGGCGCCCGTCCTGGCGTGGTGGCTGAGCGTTCCGAAGAAGCCCGCCAAACGACGCCACCTGTCGCCGGCGGAGATGCGCACGCTGCGTCTCATCGCACGGCGCACCTGGCGCTTCTTCGAGACGTTCGTGAACGCGCAGGAGCACGCCCTCCCGCCAGACAACTTCCAGGAAGATCCCGCCCCGGTGATCGCCCACCGCACCTCACCTACCAACATGGGGCTGTACCTCCTGAGCACCACGGTCGCCCACGACTTCGGGTGGATCGGGATGGTGGACATGGTGGGGCGGCTCGAAGCGACCCTGAAGACGATGACCACCATGAGGCGGCACCACGGTCACTTCTTCAACTGGTACAGCACCCGAGACCTCGAGCCGCTCGAGCCCCGCTACGTGTCCACCGTCGACAGTGGGAACCTGGCGGGACATCTCATCACGCTGGCGCAGGCGTGCCGCGAGCTGCAAGAGCGACCGCCGCTGAGCTCACGGGTCTTGGATGGGATCCGCGACACCCTCGAGCCGGTGCGCGAATCGATCGAAGGGTCGCCGCTCGGGGCGCGCACCGAGGTGGTCACCGAGTTGCAGGTGCGAGAGGCGCTCGACGCGATGACGGCCGGTCTCGACGATCCGCCGTCGTCGATCGAGGGGTGGGCTGCCCGGTTGGAGCAGTTGGAGGCCCGCGCGGAGAACCTGTTGGACATCGTTCGCACTCTCGCGGCAGCGGGGCACGCCTCCGGCCCGGAGGTCGAGGCCTGGGCCACCGCCGTCCGGGACACCGTCCGGAGTCACGCCCGCGATCTCGAGATCCTCCAGGCCCCCGACCCGAGCGGGGAAGCGGCGAGCGGGCTCGAGCATCGCCTCGCTGCCGTCGAGCTGCAGGCGGAAGAGATGGCCCACGCGATGGACTTCCGGTTCCTCTTCGATCCCTCGCGCCAGCTGTTCTCTATCGGCTTCCGCGCCGGGGACAGCACCCTCGACCCCAGCTGCTACGACCTGCTGGCCTCGGAGGCGCGGCTGGCGAGCTTCGTCGCGATCGCCAAGGGCGACGTGTCGCCACGGCACTGGTTCCTCCTCGGTCGGGCTCTCACGCCGGTCGGGCGCGGCGCGGCGCTGGTTTCCTGGTCGGGATCGATGTTCGAGTACCTGATGCCGCTGCTCGTGATGGAGCAGCCCGCCAGTAGCCTGCTGGATCTCACCTGCCGGCTCGTAGTGGGACGCCAGAAGCGCTATGGCTCGGAGCGCGGCGTCCCCTGGGGGGTCTCCGAGTCCGCCTACAACGTCCGCGACGTCCACCTCACCTACCAGTACTCGGACTTCGGCGTGCCCGGCCTGGGACTCAAGCGCGGACTTTTCGAGGATGTGGTCGTGGCTCCCTACGCCACGGCCCTCGCGGCGATGGTCGATCCCAAAGCCGCCATCGACAACGTCGCCCGGCTCGAAGATGTCGGGGCCCGCGGAGCCTACGGATTCTACGAGGCGCTGGACTTCACGCCATCGCGACTTCCCGAGAACGAGCAGGTCGCCGTGGTTCGGGCCTATATGGCGCACCATCAGGGGATGACCATCGTCTCCCTGGGCAACGTCGTTCACCAGGGCCTGACGCAGAAACGGTTCCGCGCATCCCATGATCCAGGCCTCCGAGCTGTTGCTGCAGGAGCGAACGCCGCGTGCGGTGGCCGTCGCGCGACCACGCGGCGAGGAAGTCCAGGCGGCGGCCCAGGTCCGTGAGCTCGTGCCACCGAACCTACGGCGCTTCGAATCGCCGCACGACATTCCGCCCCGCTCCCATCTCCTCTCGAACGGTCGCTATCTGGTCATGTTGACGGCGGCGGGCTCCGGCTTCAGCCGGTGGCGCGATCTTGCCGTCACCCGCTGGCGAGAGGACACGACCCGCGACTGTTGGGGCAGCTTCATCTACTTGCGGGATGCCGATAGCGGTGACGTGTGGTCGGCCGGTTTCCAGCCGAGCGGCACCGAAGTGGACGAGTACCGAGTCGAATATGCCGAAGATCGGGCCAAGATCATCCAGCGCAACCGATCCCTCTCGATCAGGCTGGAGATCGTGGTCTCGCCCGAAGACGATGCGGAGCTGCGCCAGCTCACGGTGACGAATCTCGAGAGCCGCAACCGGGTGATCGACTTCACGTCCTATGCGGAAGTCGTTCTGGCTCCGCAGGCCGCGGACGAGGCCCATCCCGCGTTCTCGAACCTCTTCGTGCAGACCGAGTTCGTTTCGGAGCTCGAGGCTCTGCTGGCTACCCGACGGCCCCGGTCCGCCGAGGAGCGCCAACCCTGGCTGGCGCACGTCGCCGCGATCGAAGGGGAACAGGTCGGCGCGTGTCAGTACGAGAGCGACCGCGCCCGCTTTGTGGGGCGGGGCCGCGGGCTCGCCAGGCCCGTTTCGCTGACCGCCGGCGAACCGTTGACCAACAGTGCGGGGGCGACGCTGGATCCGATCATCAGCCTCCGATATCGGGTGGCGATCCCGGCCGGTGGCACGGTCCGTGCGGTCTTCACCACGCTGGTGGCGGACTCGAGAGAGGAAGTCCTCGACATCGCGGAGAAACACCGCCAACCGGGGACGTTCGAGCGGGATAGCTCGCTGGCCTGGATGTTCGCGCAGGTCCAGCTGCATCACCTCAGGATCACGCAGGACGAAGCGCATCTGTTCCAGCGACTGGCCAACCGGATTCTCTACAACGACCACACGCTGCGCACTACTCAGAAGGAGCTGGCCGCCAACCGCCGGGGAGCTGCTGCTCTTTGGGCGTACGGTATCTCGGGTGACCTCCCGATCGCCGTCGTGCGCGTCGAGCGCGACGAGGAGCGGGAAGTCGCGCGGCACCTGCTCAGGGCTCACGAGTACTGGCGCCTCAAGGGGATTGCCGCCGACCTGGTGATCCT
>CALZJC010000175.1 GCA_945787525.1 Thermoanaerobaculia bacterium
CGCGACTCCGCCTCGACCGGTTTCTCGCGCCGCGTGCTCGGCCGTCTCGGGAGACCGGCGCGACGTGGCGCCGGCCGCCGGTGGCTGCTGGCGGCGGCAGCCGGCGCCGTGGCGCTGACCGCCGGCCTCTGGCTGCTGCCGAGAGACGCCCGGCAACCGGCCATGACGCAAGCTCAGGCTCTGCGGGATGAGCATCGGCTGCTGGTGGAAGAGCTGGAGTCGCTCAAGGCCAGCCTACGCGCCAGCCGGGCGGCGCCGGTCCTCTACCTGGGCGGCGACGAGCATCTCGATCTGGTCCTCGACCTGGAGCCGGTCTGGCAGGGCGCAGCGACCGGCGGCGCGCGACCCGCCGTGTACGGCGGCGAGCGGCCGGTGGCCGCCGCCGATCGGCGCGAAGGGGACGGAAGATGAGACAACGCCCCCGAGCGGCGGCGGCGGTGCTGCCGGTGGTGCTCGCCCTGCTGCCGTCGGCACTGCTCCCCGCGGAGGCCGCCGCGGCGCCTCAGGCGGAAGAGCGTCGGATCCGTCGCGAGGTCGTGGTTGTCGGCTCGCAGCCCGCCCATCGCCGCATGGTCCTGGACCGGCTGGCCAACCGCGGCTACCTCGGCGTGCATCTGCTCAACCTGACACCGGAGCTCCGTGTTCACTTCGGCGCCTCCGAGAAGAGCGGCGTCCTGGTCTCGCGCGTCGCGCCGCAAAGCCCGGCCGCCGCCGCGGGCGTCCTGGTGGGAGACGTCATCACCTCCGCCGACGGAGAGCCGCTGCGCACGATGAGCCAGCTCGTGGGCCGCATCGGCCATCGCCAGGAGGGAGACGAGGTCGAGCTCGGGATCGTTCGCGACCGGTCCCCCCTGACCCTGCGAGCCACCCTGACGCGGTCCGAGCGCCGCCAGGTGGAGGTCGGCCAGTTCGTCTGGCGCGGCGGCGAAGACGGACCGTTCGTCGTCGATCTGGATCCCGAGACGATCGAGACGTACATCACCATCGACCCCGAGACGATCAACGAGTCGGTGAGCGATCTACTCGAACGGCTCGAGGCGCAGGGCGGCGTGCCCGGCCGCCTGCGGCTCGAGGGCGAGCAGCGCGAGCAGCTCGAAAAGCGCATCGCGGAGCTCGAGAAGCGGCTGCGCGAGATGGAGCGGCTCCTCCACCACCGCCATCCGGGCGACTGAAGCGCTGCTCGTTACGAGCCCGCCGCCGCCGAGCGCGAGCGGCGCTCCGGGCGGGCCGCTCGCTGGCTCGTCGGCCGCCGCCGGCGACGGCCGCGGGCGAACCGCGCGAGTCCCGCCGCCACCTCGCCGCCAAACAGGATCGACATGGCGGCGAGATAGAGCCAGATCAACAGAGCCACGACGCCACCCAGCACTCCGTAGACCACGTCCAGCCGGCCAAAGCTGGACAGATAGAGCCGGAATAGCAGCGTGCATACCACCCACATGGCGGTGGCCGCCGCGGCCCCGCCCAGCAGGTGGAGCTTTACGGCGCCCTGCTTGCGGTTCGGCAGCAGGTAGTAGCAGAGCCAGGTCATGCCGACCACCAGGCCGCCTGCCACCGGCCACCGCAACATACTGCCCAGCTGGCGCTGACCGATCCGGGCACCGATCTCGGGCCCGGCCAGCACCGCCAGCGCCCCCAGCAGCACCGCCACACCGGCGATGGCGACAACCGCCACCCCGAGCGCCTTCTTCTGCCACCATCGGCGGCGCAGCTTGACCCGGAAGGCCGCGTTGAGGCCGTCGGCCAGGGCGGTCAGCGCGTTTGACGCCGCCCAGAAGGTGACCACCAGCGCCAGCGCCAGGGTGCCCGGTCGCCGCACATCGGTGATCTGGCGCACCGAGTCTTCGAGGGCCAGGGCTGCCTGTGGCGGCAGGGCCGCCACCAGCTCGTACATGATCCAGTTGAACAGCGCTTCGCGGCCGAGATAGCCGGTCAGGGCGAAGATCGCGAGCAGAAACGGAAAGAGCGACAAGAACACGTAGTAGGCCACCCGCGCCGATTCGGCGCCGATGCGATGGTTCTCCAGGCGCTCGCGCAGGTCGGCGGCCAGCTCCTGGAAACGGCCCCACGGCTCGTCTTCAGCCGGCCCGGGACGGCTCTGCGGGGGGTCTGCCATGGCCTCTCCAGCAGAGTATCAGGGGCAGTCCGGGAGAGGTGCGAACGGTAGGATCGGCGCATGAGGATCTTCCCGTTCATCGGCACACGCTATGCGGCGACGACCGGCGACCCGGGACGGCTCGCGGCGCCGCCCTACGACCAGATCGACGACGAGACCCGGGCGCGGCTGCACGCCGAGGGGCTGCAGTTCTGCCAGCTCACCGTTCCGGACCCGGCCGGCGCTCCGGACCCCGCCCACCACTCGGCCGAGCTGCACCGACGCTGGCGTCGAGACGGCATCATCGAGCGCGATCGGCAGGCCGGCGTCTATCCTTACGAGATCCTGACCGCCGAGGGCGGCCGCCGCCTCGGCCTCTGCGCGCTGGTCGGTCTGGAGACACCCGAATCGGGCATCGTCGCGCCGCACGAGCAGACCGTCACCAGGTTCGTCGAAGATCGGCTGCACATGCTGCGCACCACCCGATGCGACCTCGAGCCGATCCTGATCCTGGCCGACGACCGCGGCGGTTTCGACCAGGCGCTGATCGACGCCGTCGAGGATCGGCAACCGCTGGTCGAGCATCGGGACCCCTACGGCCACCGCCACCGCCTCTACGCCGCCGGCGAAGCCGCCGGCTACGCGGCCTTGCTGGCCCATGCCCCGGCCGTCATCGCCGACGGCAACACCCGCTGGCAGGTGGCGCGCAGCCGTGCCGCGGAGCTCGGCATCGCCATCGGTGAGGCGGGCGCCGAGATACCGCAAGCCACCAAGCTGGCCGTCGTCACCAGCCTCCAGTCACCGGCAATGGTCATCGACCCCATCCACCGGGGGCTGGCGTCGGCGACCGGTCTCGACCGCGCAGCCGGTCTGGCCCGCAGCCGCCAGGGCTGGGCCGGCGAAGGCGGCGCAGCCTTCGCCGCCGCGGTCGCCGCGGCCCCCGAGCCGGCCCTCGGAGTCGCCGTCGCCGGTCGGCCGGCCGAGATCTGGCGACTCGGCGACAGCGCGCTGGCGCCCGAGCGCGCCGCCCTGGTCGCCTGCCGCCTGCACGACGAGCTGATGCCTCGGCTCGGCCTGTCACCGGCAGCCGCCACCGACGGAACTGTCGTCTATCGCTCCGACCCCGACCGGCTGTGGCGCGAACAGGCATCGGGCTCCCTGGCCGCCTGTTTCTATCTGCCGCCGATGAGTCCGCGGACGTTTGGCGACGCCATGGCCGCCGGCGAGCTGATGCCGCCCAAGTCGACCCGGTTCCTGCCCAAGCTGGTGTCGGGGCTGGTCTGGTTCGAGCAGGGCTAGCCTGCATCACCCGCCGCGGGCCGCTGTAGGATCACCCCATGCCCCTGCACCTGCGCACCGACGGCAAGCCGGTCGTGGCATTCGACCCGCGGCTCGAGATCTCGCCGTTCGCCCTCTTCCGGCGACTGGACGAGGGGCGGGAGCTGTTGCTCGTCGATATCCGACCGCCGGCCGCGGGCGGCAAGACCCTCGAGGGCTCCGAGCGGTTGACCGGCGAGGACTGGCAGCCACCCGCCGACCTCGACGTGGTGCTCTTCGACGACGACGGCACCGCAGCCGTGGAGCTCGCGGCGAGCTTGATCGAAGCCGGCCACCCACGGGTGCGGGCCCTGTTTGGCGGACTCGAGCTGTACGAGTTCTCTCTCGACCCCCAGGTCGTGGGAGCCGAGACCTACCTGGTCGCCACGAACGAAGCCGGCTGAGGGTCAGCCGTCTCCGCGCGAGATCGACCCGTCCTCCTTGACGGTCCAGAGCTCGCCGGAGTGGATCAGCTGCTGCAACTCGCCCTGGCCGTCCTTGTCGATCGCCGCCTCGATCTGCCCCACCGACCGGGCATCGTAGGCCGGCATGTCGACGGCGCGCAGGACGCCGATGGGCGTCGGGAACTCCGGCGGCAGCATGTAGGCGAGCCGGAACGCCATGCTCGGATCCTCGAAAGCCTCGTCCCACACCAGGCAGTCTTCGGGGCCGAACTCGCGGCCCAGCTCGATGCGCTCCAGCCGCCCTTCGACCAGCCGGATGCCCTTGTCCTTCTCCTTGCCGAAGACCAGCGGCTGACCCTGCTCCAGATAGACCGTCTGCTCCGCGCGGGAATCCTTCTCGGTCATGTAGGCGAACGCCTTGTCGTTGAAGATGTTGCAGTTCTGGTAGATCTCGATGAAGGCGGAGCCTTTGTGGTCGGCGGCGCGCTGCAGCATCGCACGCAAATGGGGCTGGAAGATGTCGACACTGCGGGCGACGAAGGTGGCACCGGCGCCGAGCGCCAGGGCGAGCGGGTTGAACGGATAATCTACCGAGCCGGCCGGGGTCGACTTGGTGCGCTTGCCCAGCTCGCTGGTCGGCGAGTACTGGCCCTTGGTCAGGCCGTAGATCCGGTTGTTGAACATCAGGATCTTGACACCGACGTTACGCCGCAGCGTGTGGATCAGGTGGTTGCCGCCGATGGACATGGCGTCGCCGTCGCCGGTGGCGATCCACACCTCGAGGTCGGGTCGCGCGGTCTTGATACCGGTGGCGATGGCGGGCGCCCGGCCATGGATGGTGTGGAAGCCGTAGGTGTCCATGTAGTAGGGAAAACGGCTCGAGCAGCCGATGCCCGAGACCACCACGAACTTCTCCTTCGGCAGGTCGAGCTTGGGCAGCACCGTCTGTACGGCGGATAGCACGGCGTAGTCGCCGCAGCCCGGACACCAGCGGACCTCCTGGTCGGACTGGAAGTCCTTCTTGGTCAGCACCGGCAGCTCAGTTGACATCGGCTTCAGCCTCCAGAATCTCGCGCGCCTTGTCGAGGATCTCGCGCCGGAAGAACGGTTTGCCCTGCACCTTGGTGAAGGAGATGGCGTCGACCAGGTAGCGGGCGCGTATCAACAGCGCCAGCTGGCCGCAGTTCATCTCCGGTATCAACACCCGCTTGAAGCCCGCCAGCACTTCGCCGAGGTTCTTGGGGAACGGGTTCAGATAGCGCAGATGCGCCCGGCTGACGTTGAGGCCCGCCTCCCGCCCGGTGTTGACCGCCGCGGCGATCGCGCCGTAGGTGCTGCCCCAACCGAGGATCAGCAGATCGCCCGTCGGTGCGCCGTCGATCTCGAGGTCGGGGATCGTGCGGGCGATCCGCTCGACCTTCTCGGCCCGCAGCTCGGTCATTCGCTCGTGGTTGTGCGGGTCGTAGGAGACGTTGCCGCTGCCGTCCTGCTTCTCGAGGCCACCGAGACGATGCTCGAGGCCCGGCGTGCCGGGCACGGCCCAGGGCCGCGCCAGGGTCTCCGGATCGCGCGAGTACGGGGCGAAGCCCTCGGCCTGGGTATGAAAATCGAGTCGCAGGTCGGGCAGCTCCTCCACGTTGGGCAGCAGCCACGGCTCCGAGCCGTTGGCGATGTAGCCGTCGGAGAGCACCATCACCGGCACCATGTAGCGGGTGGCGATGCGCGTTGCTTCGAGGGCGATGTCGAAGCAGTCCGGCGGCGACTGCGCCGCCAGCACCGGAATGGGCGACTCGCCGTTGCGCCCGAACATCGCCTGCAGTAGATCCGACTGCTCGGTCTTGGTCGGCAGCCCGGTGGACGGGCCGCCGCGCTGCACGTTGATGATGATCAGCGGCAGCTCGGTCATCACCGCCAGACCGATCGCCTCGGATTTGAGCGCCACCCCGGGGCCACTGGTGGTGGTGACCGCCAGCGCGCCGCCGAATGAAGCACCGATTGCCGCGCACACGGCGGCGATCTCGTCCTCGGCCTGAAACGTGGTGACGCCGAAGTTCTTGTAGCGCGCCAGCTCGTGCAGGATATCGCTTGCCGGAGTGATCGGATAGGAGCCCAGAAACAGCGGCAGGCCGCTGCGCCGGCTGGCCGCCACCAGCCCGATGGCCATGGCGGAGTTGCCCATCACGTTGCGATAGGTGCCGGGCGTCAGCCGCGCCGGCTCCACCTCGTAGCGCACCTGGAACTGATCGGTGATGTCGCAGAAGTTGAACCCCGCCCGCAGCGCCTTGACGTTGGCCTGGGCCACCTCGGGGCGGCGGCTGAACTTCTTCTCCAGCCAATCGATGCTCATGTCGAGGGGCCGGCTGAACATCCAATAGATCATGCCCAGGGCGAAGAAGTTCTTGCACCGGTCGCGACTCTTGAAGTCGAGTGGGCTGTCCTCCAGGGTGCGCCGCGTCATCGTCGAGATGGCGGCGCTGAACAGGCGGTAGCCGTCGACGGTGCCGTCCTCGAGCGGGTTCGTCTCGTAGCCGGCCTTCTTGAGGTTGTTGGCGTTGAACTCGTCGGTGTTGACGATGACGATGCCGTTGGGCTTGAGGTCGCCCAGCGACTGCTTGAGCGCTGCCGGGTTCATGGCGATCAGCACGTCGGGCGCGTCGCCCGGCGTGTGGATGTCGTAGTCGGCGATGCGTACCTGGAAGGCCGACACGCCGGGCAGCGTGCCGGCCGGCGCGCGGATCTCGGCCGGGAAGTCGGGCAGGGTCGCCAGATCGTTGCCGAGAATCGCCGAGGTGGCGGTGAACTGCCCGCCGGTCAGCTGCATGCCGTCGCCCGAATCGCCGGCGAAGCGCACGACGACCTCGCCCAGCTTCTGGCGCTCGGGCTCCGGCTTCACCGGTGGCGACGGCTCTTTGACGTCGGTGGTCATGGTCTCTATCTCTCCCTAGCCGGCCGCGGCGGCCGGTCCCTTCTCCTGGCGCCGGCGGGCTTCGGCCACCAGATCGAGGCCGTGCGCCGCCACCCGCTCTTCCGGATAGTCCGGCCGGTAACCCAGCCGCGACGGATCGATGACGAACGGCCGCTGCAGGTCGTCCTTGCCGACGACCGACTGGTCGCGATTGAAGTAGGCCATGTCGTAGTTGTTGCTCATGATGATGGCTTCTTCCGGGCAGGCGTCGACACAGTAGCCACAGAACACGCAGCGCAGCATGTCGATCTCATAGACGGTCGGGTACTTCTCGATGTTGACGTCCGGGTGCTCGCCGGCTTCGATGTTTATGCACTCCGCCGGGCAGGCCTGAGCGCACAGAAAGCAGGCGACGCAGCGCAGCGAGCCGTCCGGGCGGCTGGTCAGGATGTGGTGACCGCGGAAGCGGTGCGAGTAGGCGCGACGCTGCTCGGGGTACTGGATCGTCGTCTTGCCGCCGCCGGCCAGCAGATTGCGCACGAAGTGCTTCAGGGTCACCCAGAGACCGACGAACAGCGGCAGGTAGAGCCGCTCCGCAATGCCGTAGCGGTACGGCACCGGCTCGCGAGGATGCGGGTTCGGGAGGCTCATCGATCCAGCTCTCCGGCAATCACGTTGAGACCGCCCAGCGAGACCACCGCGTCGGAGACCGTGCCGTCCTGGATCAGCTGGGAGAAGGTCGAGAAGATCGGGAAGCAGGGCGGACGCACCTTGATTCGGTAGGGCTTGCCCGAGCCGTCGGAGATGACATAGAAGCCCAATTCACCGTTGGCTCCCTCGACCATCGAGTAGTTCTCCCCCGGCGGCACCTGGATGCCGTCCATGATCAGCTTGAAGTGGTAGATCATCGCCTCCATCTGGTTGTAGGCGGCGTCCTTGGGGGGTA
>CALZJC010000176.1 GCA_945787525.1 Thermoanaerobaculia bacterium
GCACCGACCGTGTTGCGGGTACTGCGTCTCGGCGAAAAACGGTCCGACTAGGCCTCGCCCTCGGCCGCCTTCTTGCGGTCGCTGCGGGCCAGGGTGATCTTGAGAACCGGTGGCGTGATCAGCGTGGTCACGATGACCATGATGACCACCGCCGAGAAGGTCGACACCGAGATCACCGGTTGGCCGCGCAGCACGAGGCTGGCGCCGATGCCGGCGAAGATCAGCCCGACCTCGCCCCGGGGGACCATGCCCACCGCCACCGAGATCCGGTCCAGCCCCTTCTCCAGCACGCCGCCGGCGCAGGACATCTTGCCGATGATGGCGACGATCGACAACACCGCGGCGAAGCCCAACACCTCCACCTGAGCGAAAGTGGAGAGATCCACCTTGACCCCCATGAGCACGAAGAAGACCGGCACGAGGAAGATGTTGATCGGGTGGATCAGATCCTCCAGCGTGTGATCGCCGCGGTCGAGGAAGTCCTTGTAGTGCACCTCGTCGAGGATCAGGCCGGCGGCGAAAGCGCCGACGATGGGCGCCAGCTCGATGACGTTGGCCAGGTAGGCGAGCAGGAAGCAGAAGCACAGCGACACGGTCAGCAACATGCCCTTGATCTTCAGCTTGCTGGCCACGCGGAACAGTCGCGGCGACAGCCAGCCGCCGATGAGGATGGCCCCGACCAGGAAAAACGTCGCCTTGCCGACGATCCAGAAGACGTCGATGGCGGCCAGCTCGCCGCCCGTGTTGGCGGCCGTGATGACCCCCGAGACCACCGCCAGGATCACCAGCCCGAGCACGTCGTCGATGACCGCGGCGCCGAGGATGATCTTGGCCTCGCGGGTCGTCACTTTGCCGAGGTCGGTCAGTACTCGCGCGGTGATGCCGACACTGGTGGCACAAAGGGTGGCGCCGATGAACAGATGCACCAGCAGGTCCTCGTCCGGCAGCATCCACGCCGATACGCCCCAGCCGAGGAAGAAGGGCAGGACCACGCCCAGAAGCGCCACCAGCAGGCTGGAGGTGCCCACCGACATCATCTCGCGCACGTTGGACTCCAGCCCGACCTCGAACAGCAGCAGCACGACACCGATCTCGGCGATGATGGCGATGCCCTCGTTGCTGCCCAGGAAATCCAGCCCGTGGAAGCCGAAGAGCACCAGGTTACCGAGGATGACGCCGGCGATCAGCTCGCCGAGCACTGCCGGCTGGTGGACGCGCTCGGCCAGTTCACCGCCGACCTTGGCGGCGAGCAGCATGATGACCAGTCCCAGCAGCACCGGGGTCACCGGGCTGGCGTGGCCGCCGCCCGCATGGTCGCCGCCGGCGCCGTGGTCGCCGTCCTCGGCCTGCTCCGCGTGGCCGGCCTCCTGCGTAGCGGCCTCGCCCGATCCCAGGGCCGGGTGGAAGACGAGAAACGCTGCGACAACGGCTAGGGCGAGAAGGATTCGGCGCATGACTGACCCTCCGGCAAGGAGCCGGCGCCGGTCCGATCGCTGGAGCCAGGGCCCCGCGGGCGGCATGCGGCCGGCAGGAAGGGACATATCCTACATCCCCCGCTCGGCCTGTCGATGGTCCGTTAACTGCCCGCCGCGGCGCGGCTCGCGCGGACCAGGCTTGCAGAACCGGCCGGCCGCCGGCGCCCGCGTGGGACATCTCACCGGTCATCCCAATAGACTCGCGCCGTGACGAGCAGCGAGTTCTGGCGGCCCTTCGCCACCGCGATCCGCGCCAGCGAGCCCTACCGGCGGCTGCTCGACGGCGTTGCCGGGGCGCGGCGGCTTCCGCTGCCGGCGGCGGCGTGGGTGCTGGATCTGTTCGCCGAGGAGCGCGGCCGCCCGCTGCTGGCGATCGTGCCACGCGAGGCGGATGCGATCGCCTGGATCGAAGCGGCGGCGCTGTTTGGCCGCGGCGCCGAGCACCTGCCGGCGCCTTCGCTGACGCCGTACCACGAGGCGGCCCCGTCGCTGTCGCTCACCGCGCAGGAGGCGCAGGTGCTCGATCGGGTCCGTCGCGGCGAGGTGTCGGTGCTGGTGGTGACGCCGCGGGCGCTGTTTCGCCGCGTACCGCCGCTGACGGCGCTGGCGGCGGCACCCGGTCGAGACCCTGGTCGAGCATCTGGCGGCACACGGCTACCGGCGTGTCGACCTGGTCGGCGAAGTGGGCGAGTACACGGTGCGCGGCGGTGTGTTCGACCTGTTTCCTCCCGGCGAGCCGGCGCCGCTGCGCCTCGATCTGTACGGCGACACGGTGGAGTCGGTGCGCCGCTTCAGCCCTGACGACCAGCGCTCGCGCGAGGCGGTGGCAGGGCTGCGGGCATTACCGGTGTCGGTCTTCCGGGCCGGGCCGGAGCAGGCCGAGAAGTTGGCCGAGGTGCTGGCACGGAGGCTCGGCCGCGAGCTCGGCATGGATGCGGCCGAGAAGCTGGCGGGGCTGCGCGAGCGCGGCCGGTTCACCGGCTGGCAGCACTACCTGCCGCTGGTCGCCGAGACCGCCTTCCTGCCCGATCTGCTGAGCGATCCGCTGCTGGTCGCGGTCGACCCGCCGCGGCTGTTCGAAGAGATCGACCGGCACGCATCTCAGCTTGACGACGAGCACCGGGCGTTCCTGGGACAGGCGCTGCTGGCGGTGGAGCCCGAGCTGTTGGAGCAGCCGGCCGGCGCGGTGCGGGGTCTGGTCGAGCGCTGCGATGTGCGGGTCGAAGAGCTGGTCGAGGCGCCGGGCGCCGCGGCCGAGTTCGGCGCTATGACGACCGACCGCCTGGTGGACCAGCTACCGCGGTTCCCGCGCGAATGGGAGACTGCCGCGGCGCGCGGCGAGCGCCTGATCGTGGTGGCGCCGGCCGAGCACCGGGCGCGGATCGAGCGCTTGTGCGAGACCTATGAGCTGCCCTTTGGCGCCCGCGGGGTGGAGTGCGCCGACGGCGAGCTCGAACGCGGCTTTCGGCTGCCGGCCGCCGGTCTTGTCGTGTTCGGCGAGCGCCAGCTCTTCTCCCGGCTGCCGCCGCGGCCGCGGGCGAGTCGCGCGGCGAGCCGCCTGATATCCGGCCTGCGCGACCTTCGCCTGGGCGATTTCGTGGTGCACGCGGACCACGGAATCGGCCAGTTCGTGCGTCTGCGGGCGGTGGCCGGCGAAGCCCCCGAGGCCGCCATGCCGGTGCCACCGGCAGCGGCGCCGGCTGCTGGTGGAGAGGTCGAGGTGATGGAGATCGAGTACGGCGGCGGCCGCAATCTGCTGCTGCCGCTCAGCCGGCTGGATCTGGTGCACCGCTACAGCGGCATCGAGGGCGTGGCGCCGCGGCTCGACCGGCTGGGTGGCACGTCGTGGGGCAGGCGCAAGCAGAAGGTGCGCCGGGGCATGCTGCGCATGGCCGGCGATCTGCTCAAGCTGTACGCCGAGCGGCAGCTGGCGCGGGCCCCGGCGATCGGCCGCGACAGCGACCTGATGGCTCAGTTCGAGGCGCTTTTCGAGTTCGAGGAGACGCCCGACCAGCTGACCGCGATCGAGGCGATTCGCGCCGACCTCGAGCGCCACAGCCCGATGGACCGTCTGCTGGTGGGCGACGTCGGCTTCGGCAAGACCGAGGTCGCCATGCGGGCGGCGTTCAAGACGGTCGACTCGGGCTACCAGGTGGCGGTGCTGGCGCCGACGACCATCCTCGCCGACCAGCACTTGGAGACCTTCCGGCGGCGGTTCGCTGAGTTTCCGGTGCGGACGGAGATGGTGTCGAGGTTTCGCAGCGCGGCGCAGATCCGCAGCGTCCGGGCCGACCTCGCGGCCGGCAAGGTGGACGTCTTGATCGGCACCCACCGGCTCCTGAGCCGCGACATCCAGATCCCCCGCCTGGGTCTGCTGGTGGTGGACGAGGAGCAACGCTTCGGCGTGGCGCAGAAGGAACGGCTGCGGCAGCTCAAGAAGGCGGTGCATGTCCTGTCGATGACCGCCACGCCGGTGCCGCGCACGCTGCAGCTATCGCTGGTCGGCGTGCGCGACCTGTCGCTGATCGAGACGCCGCCGCGCGACCGCATGGCGGTCGACACCGCCATCGTGCCGTTCGATCGCACCCTGATCCGCGAGGCAATCGACTTCGAGCGCGAGCGCGGGGGCCAGATCTACTTCGTCTACAACCGGGTGGAGGGCATCGAGGAGATGGCCGGCCTGTTGCGCGAGCTGGTGCCCGGCCTGCGGTTGACGATCGGCCACGGCCAGATGGACGAGGCCGAGCTGTCGGAGCGCATGCACGCGTTCAAGCGCGGCGATCACGACCTGCTGCTGGCTACCACGATCATCGAGAACGGCATCGACATCCCCAACGTCAACACCATGATCATCCACCGCGCCGATCGCTTCGGGCTGGCGCAGCTCTACCAGTTGCGCGGCCGCGTCGGTCGGGCCACCCAGCTCGCCTACTGCTATCTGATGGTCTCTGCGGACCGGCTGCTGTCGGATGACGCGCGCCATCGGCTGCAGGCGATCCGTGAGTTCTCCGATCTTGGCGCCGGCTTCCGCATCGCTGCCCGCGACCTGGAGATCCGCGGTGCCGGCAACCTGCTGGGCGCCGAGCAGAGCGGCCACATCGCGGCGGTGGGCATCGAGGCCTATCTCAAGATGCTCGAAGAGACGGTGCTCGAGCTCAAGGGGGAGGCGGTCGCGGCGCCGCCGTCGGTGGCGCTCGATCTGCCGGTGGCGACGGCTATTCCGCCGGACTACCTCGGTGACGCCAACCTGCGGCTGGAGATCTACCGGCGCATCGCCGCCGGCGAGAGCGGCGACCGTGAGATCCTCGATGAGCTGCGCGATCGCTTCGGCCCACCGCCGGAGCCGGTCCGTCGTCTGGTCGAGGTCGCCGCGTTGAAGCGCCTGGCCGAGCGATTGCGGGTGCAGACCATCTCGATGACGGGCGCCAGGCTTCAGATCCGCATGCGGCGCGACTCGCCGGTCGATCCCGATCGGCTGATCCGGCTCGTCTCGGAGGTGCCGGGCGCCGGCTTCTCGCCCGGTGGAGTCCTCTCGCTGCCGGCCGAATCGGGCATCGCCGCGGTCGCCGCCGCTCGCGAGACCCTGGAGGGCTTGCTGTGACGCCGAGGGCGCATCCGCGAGGTCCGGCCACCTTGCTGCTGCTGGCTCTGCTGGCCGGCGGCTGTGGCGGCGAAGAGCCGCAGGCGCCGGACCTGGCGGCGCGCATCGGTACCCTGGGAGTGGGGTACGAGCAGTTCGAGACCTATCTGGCGGAGAATTCGGTCGATCCGGACTTCGGCTGGGGCAGCGACGTCCTGAGCGCGCTCTTCGACCAGTTTCTCGACGAGGAGCTGCTGCGGCAGCTGGCGCTGGAACGCGGGCTGGTGGAGGGCGACGCGGGACGCCGGCAGGCCGTCGAGCGCTTGCTCGATGAGACCGGCAACGGTATCGGCGAGCAGGCGGTTGCCGCCTACTACCGGCGGCACGGGTCTCGCTTCGAGCGACCGGAGAGAGCCCGGGTGCGTCAGGTCCTGCTGCCGGACCGGGCCGCGGTCGATCGGGCGCAGGCCATACTGGCCGCCGGCGCGACGTTCACGGAGTTGGCTCGACAGCTGTCACAGGTGCCGGTTGGCGCCATCGGCGACAGCGATGCGGCGCTGGGGCGCGACGACCTGCCGCCCGCCTTCGCCGACGCCATCTTCGCGCTCGAGCCGGGAGAGATCAGCGCGCCGGTGGCCACCGACTACGGTTTCCATCTGTTCCAGGTCGTCGAGCTGCTGCCGGCCGGTGTGCGTCCGCTGTCGGCGGTGGCGGCGGAGATCCGCGAGACGCTGCGCCGCGAGCGGTCCGAGCAGCGGCTGGCCGAGTTGGTGGCCGAAGCTCGCGGGCGCTACAATGTCCGGGTATTCGGGCGCAATCTCCCCTTCAACTACCAGGGTCTCTATAGCGATGGTTCCCCAGCTTCTCAGGGTTAGCGGTGCTCGTGCCGTCGCGCTGGCGGTCCTCCTGGCGACCCTGCCGGCCGGCGCCGCCGCTGCCGACGTCAACCGGATCGTGCTGCGGGTAAACGACGAGATCGCCACGCTCTGGGAGTTCGAGCAGCGGCGAGGCTCGCGGATCAGGGAGATCCAGCGCGCCGACCTGCCGCCGGAGCGTCGCCAGCGGCTGCTGGCCGACGTCGGTGCGCAGACGATGCGCGAGATGTACGAGGAGCTGCTCGTGCTGTCGCGGGCCGACCAGCTCGACATCGAGATCAGCGATCGCGAAGTGGCCGCGGCGGTGGCGCGGACCAAGACCCAGTTCGGGATCGAGGCCGACGAGGAGTTCCGCGCCGCCCTGGCGTCGTCCGGCATGACCATCGACGATCTTGGCGAACAGATGCGGCGCAACCTGCTGATTCGCGACGTAATGGGGCGCGAAGTGCAGCAGAGGATCGAGCTCGAGGACGAGGATCTGCGACGCTACTACCGCGATCACCCGGACGAGTTCAGCCGCCCGCGTCGACTGCAGGTGCGTGAGGTGGTGATTCCCGATACGGCGGGCTCCGAGGAGGTTCTTGCCGAGCTGGCGCTCGAAGCGCGATCGGCGCTGCTGGCCGGCGCAGAGGGGTCCGAACGGCTGGCCGAACTGGCCGCCGACGGCCGGGCCACAGGCCCGCTGGAGTTGGGCTGGGTCGAAAGGGGCGACCTGGAGCCGGCCCTGGAGCGGGAGATCTGGGACCTCCAGCCTGGCGCGGTCAGCGCGCCAATCACCGCGCGCGGCGGCCGGCACGTCGTCGAGGTCGTGGCCGAGGAGGCGGCGCGTCTGCAGCCGTTCGTGGACGTTCAGGACGCGATCCGCGACAAGCTCCGCGCCGCCCGCTACGAGGAAGAGCTGGCCAACTTCCTGGCCGAGCTGGAAGACAACTCCTACGTGGTGCAGGATCTGCCGCCGGAAGCGGCCGGCTTCCGCGTTGCCGGCGGTCGTGACAGGCGCGACGAGACGAGCGCTTTCGGCATGGTGCCCGAAGAGGCCCTCGAAGACGTGGCCGAAGACGGGTCGGAGCCCGAATCCGGCGCCTCCGAGCCCCCCGAATAGAGCCGCCTCCGCGGCGCCCGCCAGGCCTGGCGGCGCGGCCGGCTCCACTTTTTCGACAGCCGTGCCCCACGGGCCGTGCCTGGTGGCCATCGGTGGGCCCTCTCGACGCGCCTAAGTGTCTGTGCCACAACGATTTTCGTTGTGTGGACGAAAATGGACAAAAGTGG
Source organism: Thermoanaerobaculia bacterium (assembly GCA_945787525.1). Classification (GTDB taxonomy): domain Bacteria; phylum Acidobacteriota; class Thermoanaerobaculia; order Multivoradales; family JAHEKO01; genus CALZJC01. The sequence goes on from CALZJC010000176.1 coordinate 7,200, forward strand.
ATTGAGATGCTAGAGTCCGTCAGTTCCATATCCGGGGTGGGTGGAGAGAAATGTTTCGTGGCAGCGCGCCCGCAAAGATCGACGACAAGGGCAGGATCAAGATGCCGACCGCCTTCCGGCGGCAGCTCGTGGACCAGTTCGGGCACGAGGTCTTCCTTACGTCGATCGTCGGTGACTCGGTGCTGGTCTACCCGTTGCCGGTCTGGCAGGAGCTGGAGAGCCGGCTCTACGGGTTGCCATCGACCGATCGGGTGCGGCAGCGCTTTCTCGAGCGGGTCAGCTATTTCGGCCAGCAGAGCAAGCTCGACGGCCAGGGTCGCGTCGTGGTGCCGCCGCTGTTGCGGGAGAGCGCCGAGATGACCGGCGAGGTCGTTGTCAGCTCGCGCCTCGACCATTTCGAGGTATGGAACAGGGTGCGGCTGCAGAAGCGATTCGCCGAGCGGCCGTTCAGCGACGACGAGTTCGATTATCTGAGCGAGCGGGGGATCTGACGTGGTTTCCCGAGCGCCTTGGCATGGATTGCGACGCCGAGTGTGGTGCACGTACCGGTTCTTGTGCAGGAGGTGATCGGCTATCTCGCTCCACTGCGGGATGGCCTGGTTGTCGACTGCACGCTTGGTGCGGGCGGACACGCGGCGGCGCTTCTTGAAGCAGCACCCGACCTGCAGCTCATCGGGATCGACCGGGATCCGCAGGCGCGACAGCTGGCCGCCGGCAAGTTGCGTGAGTTCGGCGACCGGGTGCGGATTCTGGGTGGTGAGTTCGGCGAGTTGGGGACGCTGTTGCGGCAGGCCGGTATCGAGAAGGTGGATGGCATCTTGGCCGATCTCGGAGTCTCGTCGATGCAGCTCGAGACCGCGGAGCGTGGCTTCAGCTTCCGCCGCGAGGGGCCGTTGGACATGCGGATGGGGCCGGGAGAGCTGACCGCAAGCGAGATCGTGAACTGCTACTCGGAGGCCGAATTGCAGAAGATCTTCAAAGAGCAGGGTGAGGAATGGCGCGCGCGTCGCATCGCGCGAGCGGTTGTCGAGGCACGGGCGCAGCAGCCGATCGAGACCACGTCCGAACTGCGGCGGATCGTGCACCGGGCCGTGGCGCGGGGACAGCGGCAGCGGATCGACCCGGCCACCCGGGTCTTCCAGGCACTGCGCATCGAGGTCAACCAGGAGCTCAAAGGCCTGTCACGAATGCTCGACCAGGTGGTGGAGCTGCTCGACGCCGACGGCCGGCTGGTGGTGATCTCGTACCACAGCCTCGAGGACCGGATTGTGAAGCACCGGCTGCGCGACCTGGCGCGCGGCGAGATCGACGAGACCACCGGGCGGCGGCGCTCGGAGAGCCGCCTCATCGAGGTCCTAACCAAGAAGCCGGTTCGGCCGACTCCGGTCGAAGTGGCGGCGAACCCGCGATCCCGCTCGGCTCGGTTGCGGGCTGCCCGCAGGCTCTAGGGACCAGGCGTTTGCGAACCTCGTACGTCGTCCGCCGGCCTGTCGACAATCGCTACCTGGTACGGGAGCGCGATAGGCGACGGCTGCGAGAGTTGGGCTGGGTGCTGCTGGCGGCGGTGCCGGTGGCGCTGGTGCTGATCGGCTATGTCTGGGTCAACCTCGAGCTGCTGCGCTGTGGTTACCGGATCCACGATCTCGAGGGCCGGCTGCAGGAGCAGCGGCGCGCGCTGAGCATCCTGGAGTTGGAGGAGGCCTATCTCACCGGCGCGGCGCCCCTGGCCCGGCGCGGCGCCGAGCTCGGGCTGGCGCCGCCCGATGCCGGGCGGCTGCTCTACGCCGAGGGATCCCGGTGAGCGGGGAGACACCGTGAAGCTGCGCCGCTTCTTTCTTCTCACCGCCGGCTGCTTCGTGCTGGCCGGTTTCGTCGCGCGGCTCTGGCACCTGCAGATCGAGCGCCATGACGAGTTCCGTCGCCTCGCCGCCCAGCAGCAGCTGCGCACGGTGGAGCTGGCGCCTCCCCGTGGCACGGTCTTCGACGCCCGTGGCCGCAAGCTGGCGGTCTCGTTGAACGTCGAGTCGGTCTACGCGACGCCGGCCAGGCTCGACGACCCCGCCGCGGCCGCCGCCGCGCTGGCGCCGCTGACCGGCCAGAAACGCTCGGCCCTCGAAGGTCGCCTGTCGGAGGAGAGGCTGTTTGTCTGGGTGGCGCGGCAGCTCGATCCACCGGACGCAGAGCGGGTGCGCGAGCTCGCTCTGCCGGGAGTGGCGTTCGTGCGCGAGTACCGCCGCTACTACCCGCAGGTCGAGACCGCCGCGCAGGTGATCGGTTTCGCCGGGCGCGACCATACCGGTCTCGAGGGTCTCGAGCAGGCCTACGAGCAGGTGATGGCCGGCGCCGCGGCCAAGCGCATCGTGATGCGCGACGCCAACG
>CALZJC010000177.1 GCA_945787525.1 Thermoanaerobaculia bacterium
TCGAAGCTTCCCCGTTCATCGAGGTGCGGGCTGGTCCGCACAAGCGTCCCCGCAGTGGGGAATATTCCGCACCCGACGAGGGCTCCCGGGAGGGTCGTCAGAGCTGCGCGCGGGGCGGCTCGGCCTCGTCGCCGCGAGCCCCTCCCACCTCGGCCGCCTCCACCAGCCGGGCGATCTCGTGACGGAGCTCGTCCAGCGAGTAGGGCTTCGTGAGGAAGTTCCCCGACCCGTTGAGCACCTCCAGGCCGGCGTCCAGGGGGTCGCGGTGGACACAGGACTCGTAGAGCACCGGGATCGGCGGCAGGTGTCTCTGACAGAGCCTCTGGAGCTCTCCCCAGGGCAGGTCTGCGGGGGTCAGGTTGACGATCAGGGCCTGGGGCGGCCGCAGAGCGAGGCGCTTCAGAGCGTCGTCGAAGCTCGCCACCGACTCGATGTCGACGCCTTCGGGAGCCAAGCGCCGCACCAGGGAATGGAGAACCCTGCTACCGTCTAGCACCAGCAGATGCACCGTTCGAGAACCCTCTCGAGGATGCGAGGATGCAACGGCTATTCCAGCGGGCGTAGGTCGTGGTGAAACGGATCTTCGTGACGGGTAGTGCGTGACCGCCGGCAGGAAGGCGGCATCGGCCGCGTCCCGGCCTACATCCCAAACTTCTTCAGGCGGTAACGAAGCTGGTCCCGGGAGACGCCCAGTAGCTGGGCCGCCCGGGTCTGGTTGTTGCGCGAGGCCTGCATGGCTCGCTCGACCAGGCGGCGCTCCATCTCCTCCAAGGGCACGATCCCGCCTTCAGCTTCGGCCTCCTTCGCCGCCTCCGCTGGGGCGCTCAGCTGGTCGAGGATCAGTGCCTCCGGCTGGATGCTGGAATTCTCCTCCAGCACCATCGCCCGCTCGATGACGTTGCGAAGCTCCCGCACGTTGCCCGGCCAGGAGTAGCCCAGCAGGCTGTTCTCGGCCTCGCGGTGGAAGCCCGTGAAGCTGCGGCCGAACTTGACCTGCAGCTCGTCGAGAAAGCGCCGAGCCAGCGGCAGGATGTCCTCGGGATGATCGCGCAGCGGTGGCACCGTGATGGGGAAGACGTTGAGCCGGTAGAACAGGTCCTGGCGAAAGCCGCCGTCGCGCACCATCCCCGCCAGGTCGCGGTTGGTCAGGGCGATCACCCGCACGTCCACGAAGATCTCGCGGCTGCCGCCGACGCGGCGCAGGCGGCGCTCCTCGAGCACGTGCAGCAGCTTGGCCTGCAGCTCGGCCTTGAGCTCGCCGATCTCGTCCAGCGCGACGGTGCCGCCGTCGGCGAGCTCGAACGCCCCTTTACGGGTCGACTTGGCGTCGGTGAAGGCGCCGCGCTCGTGCCCCAGCAGCTCGCTCTCCATCAGCTGGTCCGGGATCGCCGCGCAGGGTACCTCGATGAACGGTCGCCGGCTGCGCTGGGACCGCAGGTGGATGCGCCGCGCGAGGACGTTCTTGCCCGAGCCGCTCTCGCCCAGCAGCAGGATGCTCGAGACCTCGGAGCGTGCCACTTCGTCGACGACCCGCAACACCTCCCGCAGGGTAGGTGACTCGGCGATCAGCTCCTGATCCAGGTCTCGCTCACGGCTCTGGCGTGCCGCCTGCGCCTCCAGCCGGTCGCTGCGTTGATTGAGCGAGCGTTCCACCAGGCGGACCAGCTCCTCCTGGTTGATCGGCTTGTTGAGGAAGTCGAAGGCGCCGAGCTTCATCGCCCGCACGGCGTCCTCGACCTGGCCGACCGCGGTCATGACGATGACGACACTGTCTTCGAGCTGCTCGCGATGCTGCTTGTAGAAGTCGAGGCCGTAGCCGTCGGGCAGCGAGAGGTCGAGCAGCGCGACATCGGGCTGGTGCTTGCGCAGGTGCTCCTTGGCCTCCGCCAGGTCCGGCGCCGCGTGCACGGTGTGGCCGGCGCGGGTGAGCTGCTCGTTGAGAGCCCAGCGCAGGAGCTTCTCGTCTTCGACGATCAGGATCAGAGCCATCTCGCTATCCCGCCTCGGCGTCGCCTGCCGTATCTGACTCGCTCACCGGGCCGGGGTCCGGCAGCAGAACCAGAAAGGTCGAGCCCCGGCCGAGCTCCGACTCTACTTGCAGTGTGCCGTCGTGCTGCTCCACCAGGCTGCGGGCGATGGCGAGACCGAGGCCGGTGCCGGCGAATTTGGTGGAGAAGAAGGGCTCGAAGATCCTCTGAAGCTGCTCTTCAGGTATGCCCGGACCGTCGTCCTGGATGGCGAGCACGACGCCGCCCTCGCTGCGGCCCAGGAGCGCCGCCCGGATCGTCACCGTGCCGCCGGACTCCATGGCATCGGCGGCGTTGCTGATCAGATTGACCAGGACCTGGCGGATCTTGACCGAGTCGATGCGAGCCGGCACGGGTCCCGCGGTCTCTAGCTGCAGAGTCGTGCCCTGCCGTCGCAAGGAAGGCTCGAGCAGGGTGCGCAGCTCCTCGAGCAGGTCGCGAAGGTCGGTCTCGGCCAACTGCGGCGGCGATGGCCGGGCAGAGGACAGCATGAGATGCAGGGTCTCGTTGACCCGTTCGAGCTCGTTGAGCATCTCGCCGTAGAGCTCGCGATCGTGGTCGTCCTGGGTGTCCTGGCGCAGGATCTCCAGCGCTCCCTGGATGCCGGCCAGCGGGTTCTTGATCTCGTGTGCCAGCCCGGCCGCCAGACGGCCGAGGGAGGCCAACTGGTCGGAGTGAACGAGCCGCGATGCCATCTCGCTGCGGCGCCGGCGTTGGCTTTCGAGGAACTCGCGCACCGAGCGATGCAGTCGCGCCGTGACCGGGTCGAGGCTCAGCCCGGCGGCGTTTCCAACCGCGGCCGGCTCGCCGGTCTCCGCTGCGACAAGCTCTTCCTGCAACTGCTCGGCCGCCTGCCGTGCCGAGCGCTTGACGGCGCTGCTGGTCACGCCCAGGGCTGTGGCCCACACCAGGATCAGCAGCGCCAGGTTGCGGCGCAGACGCCCTTTCAGGGCGCCGACCTGTGCCGTCACGTCGAGGCTCATCGTCGCCACGCCGAGGATCTCGCCCGGCTCGTGGCAGGGGGCGCACCGTTGGGTTGCGGCGATCCGGCTGAGGCCGTTGACGAACTCTCCGTCGCCGTAGGTCTGCACGCGGTAGACGTCGGGCTTGCCGGACTCGAGGAACTGACCAAGCTCGCGCGCCGGCGGCAGGTATCGACTGCCTCTGCCGGCCAGCAGCGAGCCGTCGGCGCCGTAGAGCCGCGATTCGTAGGGGCGAGGGATCGCCATGAAGGCGGCGAACTGGTGGCTGTCGGGCATCCTGCCCGAGTGGACCTGGGCGACCATGAGCAGCTCCAGGATCTCGCCTCGCAGCTGTTCCCTGGCCATGCGCGTGGTGCCGCCGACGACCTCCGACTGCATCAGCTGGTAGGTGGCGAAATAGAGGATGAGGAACGCCGCCAGGTGCAGCGGCACCATCAGGCCCCAGGTGCGGCCGCGGCGACGCAGCCACGGGTGCCGCCAGGGCATCCAGCTCCGGGGCGCAGGCGACGTCATCCTGTCCTCCGGCATGGTGGGATCATACCGAGCGCACGGCTTCGCCGCCGCGCCGATCTGGTCAGCCGCCGCCGGTCCCCAAGATCCCCTCCGGCTCGGCCGGCGGTCCCCCCGGTCGTCGCACCAGGATCCGGCGAGCGATCTCGCGGTCGAGCGCCAGCTCGGTCTCGCCGACCTGGACGACGCAGGCCGGTCGCCGCTGCAGCAGGGTGATCTCAATCCCCGGCACCAGGCCGAAGACCGCCAGCTTGTTGCGGCTACCGGAGAGCGACAGCACGCTGGCCGTCTGACCGGCCCGCAGCTGGTCGACGCTCAGGGCTTCGCATTCGCCATCTGTCGCCTCTGCGGTACCGCTGCCGAGCAGCCGGCGCCACCACGAGCCACGGCCCGGCTGCTCGGCAAACTCATAGTCGCAGGCCGGGCAGCGCACCAGGGCGCAGTGACTGCGCAGCGGGCAGCCGTGGGCGCAGAGCGCGTCCTCGGGCTCGAACCCGAAGCCGCAGAGCGGGCAGGTCAGATACCGCTCAGCCATCGACCGACTCGGAGGGCCAGGCCCCCGACCAGAAAAGCGAAGGGGAAGATGAACGCGGTCATCGCCCAGGCCACGCGCTGGCCGTGCTCTTTCGCGATCATCAGGAAGTTGGCGAAGCAGGGCATGAACAGGGTGATGGTCACCATGGCGACGAAGATCTGCAACGGGTCGAGGATCGCTTCGGGCCCGGTGGCGGCGTCGAGCACGTAGACCGCGCCGAAGTCGCGCCGCAGGAAGCCGACCAGCAGGGCGTTGGCCATCTCGCGCGGCAGCCCCAGCCAGCCGACGACGAGCGGCTGGCCGAAGCTTGCGATCCGCTCCAGCAGGCGCAGCTTGTCGAGCAGGAAGAGAACGGCGGTGCCGGCGACGAACAGCGGGATCACCTCGCGCAGATACCAGCCGATGCGGCTGCGGGTCTTGAGCCAGACGTTGCCGAGCTGCGGCCGGCGGAGCGGCGGGATCTCGAGCAGGAACTCCGAGGTCTCACCCGGGAAGACCCTTGCCGTCAGCCGCCCGACGGTGAGCAGCACCGCCGCCATGAGCAGCATCCAGGCCAGCGCCGCGGCGGGCGACAGGGCCGCCATCATCGCCAGCAGGACACCGAGCTGGGCCGAGCAGGGGATGGCCAGGGCCAGCAGCATGGTGGTGACGATGCGCTCCTTGCGGGTCTCCAGGATGCGGGTGGTCATGGTGGCCATGGTGTCGCAGCCGAGACCCAGCACCATCGGCAGCACCGCCTTGCCGTTCAAGCCCATCAGGCGGAACACCCGGTTGACCAGGATCGCCATGCGCGGCAGGTAGCCCGAGTCCTCGAGCAGGCTGAAGAGCAGGAAGAAGGTGGTGACGATCGGCAGCACGATCGCCAGGGCGTAGGAAAGGGCCATGGTCAGGGCGCCGTACTCGCCGACCAGGAAGTCGTGCACGAACCTCCTGGTCGCCTGGCCGGCCGTCAGCTCGGCGCCGGGCGTCAGCGTGTAGCCGGTGCGCAGAGCTTCGGTCTGCCAGGCGAACAGCTCGACCTCGTGCACGGGGCTCAGGGGAACGGCTACCGAGCCCGGCACGGCCTCGATCGCGTGGGCGTGGGGAAACGGCAGCATCTTGTCCAGCGTCGTGATGGCCGCCGGGCTCAGCCGCTGCTCGAAGACCGCCGTCTCGAGCAGGTCCACCAGGGTGCCGGCGCCGAAGAGGCCGACAAACCAGAAGACGCCCAGCAGCGCCAGCGCCCCGAGCAGCAAGCCCTTGACCGGGTGCATCGCCCAGAAGCCGAGCCGCACCGCCAGGCTGGGACGCGCCGGTTGACGCAGCGAGTAGGTGCCCTCCATGAGCTCGTTGATCCGGGCCAGCCGCAGCCGGTTGCGTTCGTACTCGCCGGCGCCGTGGGGCACCTCGACGTTCTCGAGGGAGGGTATGGCGGCCCGGGGCAGCGCCGCCGCCAGCCGCTCGGTGCCGTGGTTGCGCACCGCCACGGTGCGGACCACCGGGATGCCCAGCTCCTCGGCCAGGGCCGCGGTGTCGATCCGGCCGCCCTTGGCGGCCAGCTCGTCGATCATGTTGAGCACCAGCACCATGGGCCGGTCCAGCTCGGCGAGCTGCATCGTCAGGAGCAGCGCCCGCCGCAGGTTGCGGGCGTCCGCCACCTGGACGATGACGTCCTCGGGATGGCGCTCGAGCATGGCGGAGGTCACCCGGGTCTCGTCGTTCGCCGCCGCCAGGTCGTTGATGCCGGGCGTGTCGATGACCTCGACGGAGCGATCGCCGAGCTGGGTGCGCGCTCGCACCACCTCCACCGTCGTGCCCGGGTAGTTGGAGACGGTGACGTAGCGCCCGGTCAGGTTCTTGAACAGGACCGACTTGCCGACGTTGGGGTTGCCGACCAGCAGGAGGCGGTGCATCGTCCCCGCCGACGGGTCGGTGCCGGCGGCGCCTTGCGGCTCCGGTTCGGCAGCCGCGGCGGCCTGGTGCCGTTGTGCACTGGTTCGTCGCGGCCAGCTCATCGCGCAGTCCTACGGATCCCTCGCCCCTTCGAGCAGTCTAATCGTAGGCGGCCGCCGGCGTTTCGTCGCCACCCTCGCGGGTTGGAAAGGGGCCGGTCGGAAGTAAAGGCCTTGGATAGCTTTCCGGATCGCCTGCCGAGCTGCCAAGTAGCCAGGTCCGCGAGCTGGAAACGCCCGCCCCGTCTACAGAATCGGGAAAGAAGCGTGTCGCCACCCCACAGGGTGGCCCGGGTGCCCATCCGTCCGGGGTTTGGCGCGGCTTTGCGCGGTGTGCTAATCAACTCCATAGAGCGCAGGGAACCGCTAACCGGCACCGACGCCGAAGAGGAGGGTCCCTACCGTGTTGGTACCGCGCTCAGCTAGCCCCCCCCTCCGGGAAGCCCTTCAGCTTCTGAGTTCTGCTGTTCGCCGGGCGCTTTCGGCGAGGCCGGGCTATCGGGTGCAGTAGACCAGACCGCCGCCGCCCGTGAGGGCGGCGATGGGCGGGTTTGTATCTGGCTGAGCGCCGAGGTCACCGGATGATGGCTGGACTCGAGACCACCCAGGTGATCACCCCGACTCCGGGATTGGCCCGAGCGATCCGGGACGTCTCGGACGTAGACGTGAACCTCTGCTACCAGTGCGGCAAGTGCGCCGCGGGATGCCCGGTCGCCTACGCCATGGACTATCCGCCGGCGCAGCTGATCCATGCGGCCCGGCTGGGCCTCGAGGACCTGGTGCTCGGCTCGAAGACGATCTGGCTGTGCGCCGCCTGCGAGACCTGCACGACCCGCTGTCCGCAGGAGGTGGACATCGCCGGGGTCATGGACGCCGCCAAGATCCTCGCCGTTCGCAGGGGCGTCAAGCCGGCGATCGGCGAGGTCCGCTCGTTCCACAAGGCGGCGCTGGCCACCATCCGGCACCTCGGCAGGATGTGGGAAGCCGGCATGATCCTGTCCTTGAAGCTCCGCACGGCGCAGTACTTCAAGGACATGGAGCTCGGCCAGCGCATGCTGCGCAAGGGCAAGCTCAAGCTGCTGCCCTCCCTGACCGGAGCCCCGAGGAACCTACCGACAGGCCGGAGATTGGCCAGACGCGGAACTACTTTCGAACCCACGGAACCGCTCCCGCCAGGTCGGGTTGAAGGGCGCCAGCAGGTTGCCGGCACAGTTGAAGGCGCCGTCCGTGATGCCGGGCAAGTGCCCATCCGCCTGGCTCGCTTGGCCTGAGACCGATCAGATTGACTCACATCAATGACTTTTTTTCCGCTGTGCGCATTTGGGACCCAGGCGCAGCGGAGTGGCTTGCGTCCTTTGGGTTGAGGGGCTCATGAGGAGAACTCCGGCAGCCCAAAACAAAGGGAGCGCAAACAATGACCGGTGAAGGCGCCTATCTCTGTGAGAAGTGCGGGGCCGAGGTGAAAATCATCAAGAAACCGGTCCAGGACCCGAAATGCCCAACGCTGCTCTGCTGCGGAAAGCCAATGACGGCAAAGG
>CALZJC010000178.1 GCA_945787525.1 Thermoanaerobaculia bacterium
GTAACCCTCAACCGACTCTCGATCTATCTGCGCTGCCTTCGCCGCCTGCGCGGGGAGGGGGTGCGCCACGTGTCGTCGCAACACCTGGCGCGGCAGTACCGGCTCTCCGCCCCCCAGATCCGCAAGGACCTCACCCAGTTCGGAGAGTTCGGTATCCGCGGCGTCGGCTACGAGGTGGTCAAGCTCTGCGACCGGCTCGCCACCCTCCTGGGCGTCGACCCCAGGCGGTAGATCGTCGTGGTAGGCAATGGCAAAATCGGAAAGGCCCTTGCCAGTCATGTCGGCTTCAACAACGCGTCCTTCGCGGTGGTGGGGGGATTCGACAACGACGAGAGCAAGGTGGGCTCCACCGTCGGGCATCTGGTGATCTCGCACATCTTCGAGCTGCCACACCTGGTCGAGCGGACCGGCTCCGAGATCGGCGTCCTCACCGTGCCCGCACCGGCGGCCCAGGCCAACTACGACCGCCTGGCGGCGGCCGGGGTCAAGGCGGTGCTCAACTTCGCACCGGTGCGGTTGCGCCTCGATCCGCAGGTGCAGACCAAGAACGTGGACCTGTCGATCAACCTGGAAGAGCTGGGCTACTTTCTCGGCAGCGGCGCGGAGCCCTGAGTCCCGGTCCGGCTAGCGCAGGGCCGACCGGACCTTCTCGGCGTCGATGACCAGCTTGCGGGTGCCATCGGGTAGCCGTTCGAGCTGTTCGATTCCGGGGTCGAACTCGTAGGGGTTGACGACCTCGGTAAAGAGGTCGCGCAGCGCTCGGGCGCCGGAGCGCGGCTCGCGAGCCGCCCGCTCCGCCAGCATGGCGGCGGCGGTGTCGTCGATCTCCAGCCGGATGCCGCGGCTGGCGAAGTCGCGGCGAGAGAGCACGAACGGAGAGTCGCGGGCCTCGAGCAGGATCTGCTGGAGGGTGGCGATCGAGAGATCGTCCAGCAGCACCAGTTTGTCGAAGCGGGAGATGAACTGGGGCACCATGCCGTACGCGAAGAGGTCCTTCAGCTTGAGGAACTGCGCCAGGTCGAACCGCTCCAGGATCCGGATTCGCCCCTCGGCCGTGCGGATCGTCTCGGTTCGCATCTGCTGCAGCTCGCCGCTTTGCGAGACCCGCTCGTGGACCTGGTCATAGAGCCCCTCGAAAGCTCCCCCACAGATGAACATCATGCGCTGGGTATCGATCTCGAGCGTCACCTTCTCTTCCACGCCGTCGGCCCAGGCGAGGGTGCGGTAGGGCACCGTGCCGCCCTCCATCAGGGTCAGCAGCCCCTGCTGCAGCACCACGCCGACCGGGTTGGCACGCCCCAGGATCAGGGTGGTCATCTTGTCGATCTCGTCGATGCAGATGGTCGCCCGCTGCATGGCCTCGGTCAGCTGCTCCGCCGTCGGCTGGGATCCGAGCAGCATCCTCGCGCGCTGCTCCACCGCGGCCAACAGCCGGTCGCCGCGGAACTCGGCGCGGTCGGTGTCGACGAGCAGGTTCGCGTTGAGGATGGTCATCACGCGAAAGCCGTGATACTCGGGAATCGATTCGTAGAGCCGCTGGACGCTGTTCATGATGGTGGTCTTGCCGGTGCCCGAGTTGCCGATCAGCAGCATGTTGCCGGAGCTGCGGGCGCTGGTGTGCTTGTAGATCGCTACCGCCGCGAAGCGCAGCGCGCGATCCTGCCCCAGCACGCCCTTGCGCAGCTCCGCGAAGATCACCGGCGGCGTGATCTCGGTGAGCGGTCTGGGCTCTTGCGGCTGTTGGTCTTCGTCTCGGACCATCTTGAGATCTCGGGTCATCATCAGGTTTCCTCGTCGAGCGCCGAGGACCGACCCTCGCATCTCACTGCATACTACGCGGCGAGGCCCTCCGACATCTATGGCGACGCTCGGCGTGGCCGGCGAAAGAGCGTCAGGCCGCTGTCGCCGTAGCGGCGGCTGCGGACCGCCGCCAGGCTGTCGGGCGAGGCCGGCTCACCATCGCGCCAGCGATGTTCCAGGGCGATCTCTCCCGCCCGCCGCAGATATGGCTCCAGCGCGGCCAACAACGCGCCGAACTCCTCGAACCCGTAGGGGGGATCGGCGAATACCAGATCGAAACGTTCCCCAGCCGGCAGCCGCTTCTCGAGCTCCTTCGGCAGTCGCGCCTGCAGCTGGGTCACGGTGGCGAGATCCGCCAAGCGGCGGTTGTCGCTCAGAATGGCCAGGACATCCCGGTCGCCCTCGACCAGGACCACCCGCGCCGCGCCTCGGCTGGCGGCCTCGAGTCCCACCGCGCCACTGCCGGCAAACAGATCCAGGAAGCTGCAGCCCTGCAGTCTGTCGGCCCACACGTTGAAGAGCGCTTCGCGCAGCCGGGCCGAGGTCGGCCGAACGGCCGCCGGCGCCCGGATCTTGAGACCGCGCCGCGTGCCACCACCGATCCGCAGCCGCCGCGCCGCGCTCAAGGGCGGCGCTCCACCAGCTCCTCGAACTCGTCGCGCAGCGCCGCCACCGAGATGAACACCACCAGCGGCTCGTCGATCCCCTCGAGCTCGAGCCCGGCGCCATCGCCGGTGTAGGCGACGACCTGAAACAGTGCGCCGTCGAAACGCCGCAATCGATCCCCGGCGCGCGCCTCGTAATCCACCGGCAACCTGGAGCGCGGCGCCAGCCGCTCGATCTCCAGGAAAAGGTCGTCGATCACTCCCAGCAGCCGGCCGAGGGCCAGCGGCAGGCTGTCCATGCGACCGAAGCTCAGGCGCCGCCGCGGGCGGCCCTCGAGCTCCAGCTCGAGGCTGCAGGTCTCGACCCAATCGCCGCTCGACTGCGGGCCTCGAACGTCGACCTCGGCGAGATCCTCCCCGGCGAGGCGTGCCAGATAGGCCGCCAGCTCGCCCCGCCCCAGCTCGGCCAGGCGCATACGCGGCGCCTCGCCCCTGGCGGCTTCCCGCAGCCGCAAGGTGCCATTGGCGAAGAGCGTGAGATCGCGTCGGCCGATGCTGCTCTCGCACTCATGGCGCAGGAGCTCGAGGCTCCGCGGATCTTCGCTGGCGGCCGCCGGCGGCGCCGCCAGCAACGCCAGAAGGCCCGCGACCCGCACCGGTCCGTTCATCCGCCCCGCCCCTCTCCAACCGGCTCCTCCGCGGCGACCGCCACCGCGAACTCGAGCTCCTCGTGGCGGCCGATCCGCCCGTCGATGCGGGCATCGCGGGTGACGGCCAGCGCCCGGCCGATCTGCGGCCCGGCCGGCACACCCCGGGCCAGCAGATCCGCACCGCGGATGGCCAGACTCAGGGAGCGGAACTCGGTGAGCTGGCGCCGCACCCACTCGCGTTGCGACTCGTCGCCCAGAGCCATCACCATGAGGATCTCGTCGTCGCACAACGGCTCCAGGGCCGCCACCGCGCCGTGCGGTAGGAGGTCCGGCGCCGCCAGCTGGGCGAGGGCCGTCTCCACCCGGTCCCGGAAGGCCACCAGGGCCCGCCGATCGCCGCCGGCCAGCGCCAAGCGCTCGCCCAGCGCCCGGCGTCCGGCCGCTTCGAGCTCCCAGGCGAGCGCCACGAGAAACAGCCTCCAGGTTCGCAGCGGCGGTCCCTCCATGCCGGCCAGGAGATACCAATCCACCGCGGCCGCGGCGGCGGCGAGCTTGTCGCGGGTCGCCTGACCCCAGTTCAGGTCGCGATGCAGAACCGTCAGCAGCCCCAGCTCGGCCAACCGCTCGACACCCTTCAGGGCGGTGGCGGGATCGTCCAGCATGGCGACCAGCTCGTCTCGCAGGCGGGGGCCGGAGAGTCGATCGAACACGCCCTCGGCCAGCGCCAGGTCGACCAGCCTCAGGGTCTCGGCCGACAGGGCGAAGCCCAGGCGGCATTCCAGCCGCACGCCGCGCAGCACGCGGGTGGGATCGTCGATGAACGACAGGCTGTGCAGGACCCGCAGGATCTTGTCGTCGAGGTCACGCCGGCCGCCGAAGAAGTCGATCAGCTCCGGCGTCTCCTCCGGCCCCAGCCGGATCGCCAGTGTGTTGATGGTGAAATCGCGGCGGTAGAGGTCCTGACGGATCGCACTGGTGCGAACCTCCGGCAGGGCCGCCGGCGCGCGGTAGAACTCGCTACGGGCGCTGGCCACGTCGATGTGGAACCCGCTGTCGTCCACCAGAACCGCGGTCATGAACGGCCGGTGTTCGCGCACCCTGCCGCCGAGCCGCTCGCTCAGCAGGTGGGCGAAGTGCGGACCGTCGCCCTCGACCACCAGATCGACGTCACGGTTGTCGCGCCCGAGAAGCAGGTCGCGCACCAGGCCGCCGACCAGATAGGCGCGAACCCCGTGATCGCGAGACGTCTCGGCGATCACCGCGAGGCGCCGGGCCACCGGCTCCGCGAGGTCTTCGCGCAGCTGCCGGCCGACATCGCTGCGCCGCGCCCGCCGCTCGCGGGCGCGGCGGCCCAACGGATCGACGGTCTCCTCGAGCCGGCCGTAGAGGTGTCGCAGCACCTGCATGCGCGTCGCCACACCCAGGGGCTCCGGGGTCGCGGGATCGCCCACCAGCACCAGCCGCGGATGGCGGCCCATCATGCGGGCGGCGATCTCTTCGGCCGGGGCCTCGGGCGAAACCCATTCCAGGTCGCGCTCCATGACCGTCTCCACGCGACGCTCACCGAGCTCGTGCTGGAGGGCCGCATCGAGGATCTGGCGGGTGACCACACCCACCACGTGGCGCGAGCCCTCCTCCCCCACCACCGGGGAGGCGTTCAAGCGATGGCGGTTGAGGTGCTCCTTGGCCGCCGTCACCGTGGCCGCCGCGGGCAGGCCGTGGAACTCGGAGAGCATCAGATCGGCGGCGCGCACACCCGGCGGCAGGGCCGCCTCGAGGCCGTCGAGAAGGCGTTCGCGCACTTCGAGGACCGTGCGCCCCTTGAGGCTCGCGGCGGCTGCCGTCGCATGCCCGCCGCCACCCGCCTGATCGGCCAGGAAATGCCCCAGGTGCATGCCGTCCAGGTCGCCGCGGGCGATGACCGTCACCCGCTCCCCCTCTCCGAAGATGCCGAACAGCAGCGGCAGCTCGAACAGCTCCAGACAGCGGCCGACCAGCGGTGCGAGCTCGTCGATGTAGGTGCCCAGCTCCAGGGCGACCATGCCCACGCGATGGCCGCACAGGCGATAGATCTTGAGCTCGGCGGTCATGCGGTGCAGCACTTCGAGCCGCCGCGGATCCAACCGGCGCAGCACGAAGCGGCGCACCGGAGCCAGGTCCCCGCCCCGCTCCAGGAGCCAGGCGGCAGCCGCCAGATCACGCGGGCCGGTGGTGGCGTAGCTCAGCGAGCCGGTGTCCTCGTAGATGCCCATCAGCATCAGGCTCGCCTCGCGCGGCGACAGCTCGACCCCACGCCGCGCCAGCTCTTCGACCAGCAGGGTCGAAGTCGAGCCGGCCGCCGGGTCGATCAGCCCGTCGGCGGCCTTGAGATCGTCATCGCCGTCCGGGTGGTGGTCGTATATGACCAGCTGGATCTCGGGCCGCTCCGCCAGCCAGTCGGCGACGACGCCGATGCGGTCGGGTTGGCGGATGTCACAGAGAATCACGCGGGTCAGGCGGTCGGGGTCGATCTGGCGCTGACGCAGCTCGCTGAGCTCGACAAAGCCGCTGTCGAGCATTCGCCGCACCGACTCTTCGCGCGAACCGGGGAAGAACAGCGCTGCCGCGGGGTGCAGCTTGCGGGCGATCAGACTCGACGCCAGGGCGTCGAAGTCGGCGCCGATATGGGTGGTGATGAGCTCCACGCCGGAACGGCCCTCTCCCACCTCGGGCTAGGCCACCGGAGTCGCCTGCAGCGGTCGCACCCGGCCCTGGCCAACGATCTCCTCGATCGACCGCGCCAGATCCTCGTCGTAGCGCACGCGGAACCTCTCCGGCGGCCGGATGCGCACCGGCCCGTCTCCCAGCCGCAGATGCAGAGCGACCGGCGTGGTGCCCGGGTTCTCGGTGATGACGTCGCGCAGGCGCAGCAGTTGGGCGGCTGACAGCCCGGGTGGCAGGTCCACCGCCAGCAACGACACCGCCTGACGGTTGACCTCATCCAGCGGCGTGACGTCTTCGACGCCGAGCTCGACATGCGAGCCGCGCTCGCGCACCGAGGCCTTGATGAGCACGATCGACTCCTCTTCCAGCAGATGGCCGTAGCGCTCGAAGGTGTCGGCAAAGACCGCCACCGGCACGTTGCCCTCTAGATCCTCGAGCACGAATCGGCCCATCAGCCGGCCGGCGTTGGGACCGCTCTTGATCTTGGTGCGCCGCGGCCGGGTGACGACCCCGCCGATGGTGATCGGCCCCTCGACCCCCGGCTCGAGGCTGCCGGTGGTGTGGGTGGCCTGTCTCTCCAGCCGCTCGCTGTGCTCGCTCAGCGGGTGACCCGTCAGATAGAAGCCCAGCGAGTCCTTCTCGTCGGCCAGCCGCCGCCGATCGCTCCAGGCCGGCGTCGAGGCCCGCGGTTGGGGCTCCGGCACCGCCTCGGCGGAAAACAGCGTGCTCTGCCCATCCGCTATCTCGCGCTGCCGATTCTGGGCGTAGTCGAGGATCGAATCGAGGTCCTGATAGAGGGCGCTGCGCTCGAAGCCGAAGCCGTCGAACGAGCCCGACTTGATGAGGCTCTCGAAGACCTTGTGGTTGAGGGCCCGCAGGTCCACTTCGGTGGCGAAATGGGCCAGGCTGCGGAACCGGCCGACCCGCCGCCGCGCCTCGAGGATCGACTCCACCGCCGACTCGCCGACGCCCTTGACCGCCCCGAGGCCGAAGCGGATCGACTCGCCACCGACGGTGAACGACCATGAGCTCTCGTTGACGTCGGGCGGCAGCACCGAGATGCCCATGGCCCGGCATTCCTGGATGTACTTGGCGACGTTGTCCTTGGAGCCCATCTCGGAGGTCAGCATGGCGGCCATGAACGAGACCGGATGGTGCGCCTTCAGGTAGGCCGTCTTGTACGCCAGCATGGCGTAGGCGACGCTGTGGCTCTTGTTGAAGCCGTAGCCGGCGAACGGTTCGATGTACTCCCACAGCTGGCGCGCCTTGGCCGCGGCGACGCCGCGCTGCGCGGCGCCGTCGATGAACAGCTTCTTCTGCCTGGCCATCACCTCGGGCGACTTCTTGCCCATCGCCTTGCGCAGGAGATCGGCCTGGCCCATGGTGAAACCGGCCACCTCGACGGCGATCTGCATCACCTGTTCCTGGTAGACGATGACTCCCAGGGTCTCCTCGAGGATCGGCTTCACCTGGGGCAGCACGTACCTCACCTTGCGCTTGCCCAGCTTGCGCTGGATGAAGTCCTCGACCATACCCACGGAAAGCGCGCCGGGCCGGTAGAGGGCGTTGAACGCCGCCAGATCCTCGAATCGCGAAGGCTGCGCCCGGCGCAGCAGGTCCTTCATGCCGCCGGACTCGAACTGGAAGATGCCGTTGGTGCGCCCGTCGCTGAAGAGGCGGAAGACCTCTTCGTCATTTAGCGGAACCCGATCGAGGTCCAGCTCGACACCCTGATGGCGGAGC
>CALZJC010000179.1:0-24539 GCA_945787525.1 Thermoanaerobaculia bacterium
GCGCGCGATGAGCGGCCGGGCGAGCGAGGTCCCCAGCAGATAGCGATTCTCATAGATGGCGTTGCCGGCCACCGCGGGGAAGATGAAGTCGGTGACGAACTCGCGCTGCAGATCACGGATCACCACCTTCGCGGCGCCGGTCGCCCGGGCGCGCTCGGCCACTTCGTCGAACTCCTCCTGCTGGCCGACGTCGGCGACAAAGGCGACGACCTCCCAACCTCGTTCGACGAGGACTTTCAGGATGCAGGCGGTATCCAGGCCGCCGGAATAGGCGAGTGCGACTTTTCGTTCCATGATGTGCCCCCGAAGGCCGCGGCCTTGCTGGGCGGCCCAAGGCCAGAGGATACAGCCAGTCAGCGGGTTTTCCGAGGAGACAAGGACGCTAATTGGACGATTGCAGCGGTCGGTCGCTGCCGGTTCGCGGCCCTGGCGCCAGCGGCTGCTGGCGATCGCGGGGCTGACCTTCTGTCATCCGAGCCGATCGCCAGGTAGTCGGGCATGACCCACAGCGTCGCTTCGATCGGCTGGCCGTCGACAACTGCCTGGAGCCGTACCGGCACCAGGGTGCGCAGGAACTGGGGGAGGTTGCCGGCCGCCAGCTCGGCGACCGCCAGGGAGCGAGAGACTTTCCAACTCAACGTCTCAGCCTACTGCGGAGTCGATCGCAGGGGTAGTGGTCGGGCGCTCGCGGTCGCCGGTCAGCCGGCACCCACCGCCTGCTGTGGGTGGGCGGCGTGCCGATTCTCGAGCTCGATCGCGACAGCGGACGGGAACGACCGGGTCGCCTGGGCCGCCGCTCGAGAAGCGGGGCATGGAGGGGCGCGCACCCGGCATTCTGCGTCTCGTATACAACGCAGGCATCTGTCCGCCGAGGACTTGCCCTAGCCGACCCCGGTCGACGGACCGAACCCTTTGCCTGGTGCCGGCCTCTCTAGTAGACAGAGGGTCGAAGTGGAGAGCCGAGCCAAGCACACTCTGCGTGTCCTGCGCGCCCAGTCGGGAGACCGGCAGGCGTTGGATGACCTGCTGCGCGAGGTGCAGGGACCGCTGTTCCGATGTATCCGGGCGATCACCGCTCAGCGCGAGCTGGCCGAGGACGTGCTGCAGGACGTCCTGGTCATCCTCTGCCGGCAGCTGGTCTGGCTGCGCGAGCCACGCCTTTTCCGGGCGTGGTCCTACCGCATCGCCAGCCGCGAGGCTCTGCGCCGCCTCGGGCGTGAGCGCCGCGTGCCGCTGACCGAGGTCGGCGCGCTGGAGCGGCTGCCCGGCGTCGCGCTGCCCGATCCGGTGCGCCGCGATCTGGCCGCGCGGCTGCCGGCGCTGGTGGCCGAGTTGACGCCGGCCTGCAGGCCGGTGCTGGCCCTCCACTATCTCGAGGAGCTGACCCTGCCCGAGGTGGCCGACATCCTCGGGCTGCCGCTGGGCACCGTCAAGTCGCGTCTCGCCTACGGGCTGCGGCTGCTCCGCGGCCGGCTCCAGCTCGGCCCGCCGAGCGGCGCGGCGCCACAAAACCCCGTGAACAAGGAGTAGCAGATGAGCGAAACCGATCTCAACGGCATCCGGCGCGCGGCCCTGGACCGCATGGACGAGAGCCGACGTCACGCCAAGGGGCTGCTGATTGCCGCGGCCATCGTCGAGGGGCTGATGGCGGTGGCGGTGATCTACGTCACCGACTTCTCCGACCGCACCCAGCTGCTGATCTTTCTGTGCGCCTGCCTGGTGTATGCCCCGCTGGCGCTCGGCATGTTCGCGCTGCGGGCGTTCATCGACCACTCGGTGCAGCGGATCGTCACGGCGATCGAGGTGTCCGGCCCGGCGCGGTCGGGCTAACCTGGCCTTCTCACCAATCGTCTACGAAACGCCGTATCTGCCTGAATCTGCGGCGTTACGCTCCGGTCGGGCATCCTCAGCGTGCTTCGAGCACGCTTGCGGTGATCTTCAGACAGCTACGACGTTTCGCTGCGACGATCGGTGAGAAGGGCAGGCTAACCGGCGTCAGCCCCCGCGGGATGAGCGGCGATTGTCGCCAGCAGCTGGGCCCCGAGGTCCGCCGCCTTCTTCTCGCCAATGCCGTAGGCGGCCAGCAGCTCGTCCGGCGTCGCCGGTTTGAGCCGTGCCAGGTCGCGCAGCGAGCGGTCGTGGAGGATGACGTAGGGCGGCACGCCGCGCTCGGCGGCCAGCTCGCGGCGCAGCTCGCGCAGCGCCTCGAACAGGCCGCTGGCCACCCCCTCCCAGGAGTCGTCGATCGGCTTCGGCTTGCGGCGGCGCTTCTCGGGCCGCTGCTGGCGGCAGAGCTCGCAGGCCGCCTCGGCGCGCAGCAGCTGCAACCCCTCGGTCGTCACCTGGAGCACCGGATAGCGGTCGCCGTCGGTGACCAGGAAGCCCTGATCCAGCAGCTGCTCCAGGTAGCCGTGCAGCTCGCCGATCGGGCAGTCATCGAGCAGCCCGAAAGTGCTCAGCTGGTCGTGGCCGTTGCTCTTGACCTTGTCGCTCGCGCGGCCGCGCAACACGTCCACCACCTGGCCGGCGCCCCAGCGCTGGCGCAGCCGCAGGACGCAGGAGAGGATCTTCTGCGCCAGCACCACCGGCTCTTCGACTGTCTCGAGCTCGCCCAGGCACCAGTCGCAGGCGCCGCAGTCGTCGGACTCGGGCTGCTGGCCGAAGTACTCGAGCAGGCTGCGGTGGCGGCAGCGCATCGAGCCGGCGTAGCGGCGCATCCCGCCGAGCAGGCGGCGGGCGCCGTCGGTCAGCTCGCCGGACGACTCCAGCAGGCGCTGCCAGGTGACGAAGTCAGCGGCGGAGTAGAACAGTGCGCACTCGGCTTCGAGGCCGTCGCGCCCGGCGCGCCCCGATTCCTGCTGGTAGTGCTCGAGCGAGCGCGGCGCGCCGGCGTGCACGACAAAGCGCACGTCGGGCCGGTCGATGCCCATGCCGAAGGCGACGGTGGCGACGATCACGTCGGTCCGCTCGGTGAGAAAGGCCTCCTGGTTGCGGTGCCGTTCCTGGTCGCCGAGGCCGGCGTGGTAGGGCAGGGCGGAGTGCCCCCAGTCGCGCAGCCGCTCCGCCCAGCGGTCCACCTCGCGGCGCGAGATGCAGTAGACGATGCCGGCCTCGCTCGGGTGGCGGCGCAGGATCGTGCGGAGCTGCGACGACAGGTCGCCGCGGCGGAAGACGCGGTAGACGAGATTCGGCCGGTCGAAGGAGCCGACCAGCACGTCGGGCCGGCGCAGTCCGAGCTGGTCGACGATGTCGCGCCGCACCCGCTCGGTGGCGGTGGCGGTGAAGCCGTGCAGCGAGGCCTCCGGGAAGCGCTCGCGCAGGGTCCCCAGCAGCCGATACTCGGGGCGGAAGGCATGTCCCCACTGGCTGATGCAGTGCGCCTCGTCGATCGCGAAGTAGCGCACGCCGGCCCGGGCGAGAAACTCGAGGTAGCGGTCCGAGCCCTCGCCGGCGAGCCGCTCGGGCGAGGCGTAGAGCAGGCGCAGCCTGCCCCCCAGGGCGTCGCTTCGCACGCGATCGCGCTCCCCCGGCGACAGGGTGCTGTTGTCGTAGGCGGCGGCGACGCCGTTGCCGCGCAGCGCGTCCACCTGGTCCTTCATCAGCGAGATCAGCGGCGAGACCACCACCGCCATGCCGCCGTCCAGGAGTACCGGCGCCTGGTAGCAGAGCGACTTACCGCCGCCGGTGGGCAGCACGACCAGACAGTCGCGGGCGGCGCGGATCGCCGCCAGCGCCTCGAGCTGCAGCGGCAGGAGACGACGAAACCCCCAGACCCGCTGGACGAGCTCCAGAACGTCGGCCGGCGCCTGGCCGGCGACCGGTGTCGTGGATAGTGCTTCCGTCGGCATCTGTCGTCTCGAGAAGCTGCCCTGAGCGGGGCTGACCTCGGGGCGCGAGTCTACGCTCCCCAGGTCTCCGGCACAGAAGGACGGAAACCGCCGGCCGGTTTCTTCGCCCCGGTCGGAGACGCCTCTTGCCGTGGCCTTTGCCGGGCGCGGGCGGCGCGCGCCGACACCGATCGTCAGTGGACCGCGATCAAGGGGCCGCCGTGGAGAGCTGCCGGGCGGCGGTCGTGGCCAGTCCCTCGGGACGGTTCAGCCGATGCTCGTGCCAGCTGTCGCTGCCTTCCAGGAAGCAGAAGTGGCGCAGCGAGTCGACCAGCCGGCGAGCCTTGGCGGCGTTGGACTCCCGGTAGTCACAGATGTGCAGGTCGACGGTGGCGTATCCCTCTTCGGCCCAGTAGTGCAGCACCAGATGTGACTCGGCCAGCACCCAGACCAGGGTAAGGCCGCCGCCGGGGAAGGGCACGGCCCGCCGCGCCACGACCGCCAGGCCGCTGCCGGCGACCAACCGCCCAACCGCGTCGAGCAGCTCGTCGGGGCGACACGCGGCCGCCGCGAGAGTGTCGGAGATGACACCGGTGCCGAGGAAATGGTGTGAAGCCATGACGCGAGCCTTGGCAGGCTATCACGAGGGCGGTGTATACATCGGCGGCCCCGGCGGCAGTTCGCACGGTGTACCGCCGTGCCCTGGGCGACGTCCCCGCCTCGGGCTAGACTCTGGCCGTGCGGGGCGCTCTGGCGGTCACCGCTGTCGCTCTGGGGCTGACCGTTTGCATGGCTGCGCCGGTCCTGGTGGCGCCGGCGGAGAGGCTCTTTGGCCACGAGATTGTAGGCCGGCACCACGACGCCTACACGATGGTTCGGCTTTTCGAGGAGCCCTCTCCGGGGCACGCCTTCTTCCAGCCGGTGACGGATCGGGTGGGAGCGGCGATCGCTCGGTGGTCCGATGGCGTTCGCTCGTTCAACCTCCTCGTGCTGGCCACCTTTCCACTGGCGGCCCTGTTCGCTTTTCTGCTGGCCCGCCACTTCGGTCTGCCCGACTGGGCGGCGGCACTCGCCGCACTGGCGTTCGCATTTGCCCCCTCGCATGTCGCGCACAGCGCCTACCATCCCCACATCGTCCAGGTTCAGTGGATTCCGCTCTACCTGCTGACCCTGGTGCGCTGCCTGGAGAGATGGACGCCGGGGCGCGCCGTCCTGCTGCTCGTCAGCGGTTGCCTGCTGGTCCTGTCGAACCTCTACGCCGGCCTGTTCGCGGGCTTGCTGACGCCGGTGGTGCTGGTCTCCTACCGATCCCAGGCCGGGGTCGGGCGTTGGTCGGCGTGGCGCGCGACCGTGCTGACTCTGGTGAGTGGAGGGCTAGCCGGTTGGGTGTACTTGCGGGTGAGGGTCGGTGCGGTCGGCGATCTGGCGGAACGGTTCGCCTTCCCGCAGGCCGATCTGCAGCGCTACTCTGCACGTTGGTACAGCTATCTTCTGCCGCCTGTGGACCACCCGCTGGCGGGCCAGCGTTTGTGGACATTCTGGCGTGATCGACAGATCGCCGACGGTCTTGTCGAGCAGCAGCTGACTCTGGGCGTCGGCCTGCTGGCGCTGACCGTGGTCGCGGTCTTGGCCTGGCGGCGTCGGCCCGCGGATACCGTGGGAGGTGGCGGTGTGCCGCTCTTCCTGGCCCTGGGTGTGGCTGCCGTTCTCGCCTCGCTGGCTCCGCCGCCGGCGGTCGGGCCGTGGCCGGCGCCCGCCGTGCCGACGATGCTGTACCCGATCGTGCCCATGTTCCGAGCCTATGCTCGCCTGGGCATCTTCGCGCAGCTCATGGTGGCGCTGTTGGCGGCGGTCGGCGCCGCCACTCTGGCGCGGCGTGGGCGCGGGGCCAGAGTCTCGGCAGCGCTGCTCCTTCTCGTCGCTGCCGTCGAGTTGACGCCCTTTCCACCGTGGCGGTGGCATCACGTCCTGCCGACTCTGGGTCACCAGTGGATGGCCAGGCAGCCGACGCCATGGCGCTTGCTCGACTGCTCCGAGGCGCCGGCCGCCGTGGCACGGTCGATCTTCCACTTTCTGCCGCAGCCCGGCTCGCTGCTCTCGGAATCCGTGCCGGACTGCGCCGAACCCGGGCTCTCAGCAAAGCTGGCGGCCCTGGGTTACAGCCATCTGCTTCTTCACCGTGGTAGTGCTGAGGACGGTTGGCATTCCGGCCGTGGGCTGCCCGCTGGTCTGACGGAGGCGCGCCGCTTCGAAGACAGTCGCGTCTTGAGGGTGTCGGCCAGGCCGGCCGCCATCTATGTAGATCGCTGGCAGGGGTTCTCCTGGCGCGAGTACGCGGGGGAGCGCACCTTCCGCTGGCTGGGGCCGTCGGGCGAATGGTGGCTCGTGAACCGCGGCCGATCGCCGCTCGTGGTGTGGCTGGATCTCGAGCTGTGGAGCGTCGGCAAGGTGCGCGATCTGCTCCTGGCCCTGGACAGCGAGGTGACGGCTACACTGCGAGTGAAGCCCGAGCCCGGTCACCATCGCGTCGGACCGTTGCTTCTCGGGCCGGGACGGCATCGGCTCACCTGGCAGCCGCAAGGCCCGGCGACGGTGCCCGGGGAGATTCTGGGTAGCCGAGATAATCGACGCTTGACGGTGGCCGTCGGCGATTGGCGATGGCTTGCGGCACCGGCGCCGGCCCAGGCTGTCGATGAGGATGGCGCTTGACGCTCCGAGTGGCAGCGGAGATGCGAATGTGGATGACCTCGACACTTCCCGAGCTCGGCGCCTCACCACCCCTCGTGGTTCGCCCGCAGGGGGACCGACCGGAGCCGGCGGAGTTTCTCGCCGCGGTGCGCGATCACCGCGAGTGGATTCAGGAACAGCTGGTCGAGCACGGTGGACTCCTGTTCCGGGGTTTCTTGCGTGGCGATGCGGACGAGCTGGAGAAGTTCACCGCCGCGGCCGGACTCCACCTGATGCCTTCTCTGAGAGGCGTAACTCGCCGCCGGCGGATGGGGCGTCGGATCTACACGTCGACAGAGGTTCCCAGCTCGCTACCCATTCCGCTCCACTGCGAGATGTCCTACACGATCCGCCATCCGATACAGATCGCTTTTCTCTGCGCGGTTCCGCCGCGGCAAGGGGGCGAGACACCGTTGGCCGACATGGCGGCGGTCTATTCCTCTTTGCCGGCGTCGGTGCGGCGCAGATTCGACGAGCTGGGAGTGACCTATGAGCAGTCGGTTCCGGGTCGGCGGCTGGTGCCCTGGCGCAAGACCTGGCGCGACATGTTCGAGACCGATGACCCGGACAAGGTCGAGAGCATCTGCCGCGATCAGGAGATCGAGGCCCGTTGGCTGCCAGGCGGAGGGCTCCTGCTGCGCAACACCCGTCCCGCGACCCGGCAGGAACCGACCTCGGGCGCCAAGATCTGGTTCAACCACGCCCACATCTTCCATCCATCGTTTGCCTGGGAGCTGCAGCGAATCGGTCAGCGGGCGCGGGGTCTGGCGGTCGGGGCGCTCGAGGTGCTGCTGCGCGGACCACTCGAACGCGTCGCCTTCCGCCACTCGGTCTGCTACGGCGATGGCTCGCCGATTCCTCCTGCGGACATACGAGCGGTGCGTGCTGCGCTTTGGAGCCAGGCCCGCATGCTCGCCTGGCTCCAGGGAGATCTGGTCTTGCTGGACAATCTGCGTATCGCCCATGCCCGCATGCCGTTTGCCGGTCCGCGGCGGATCCTCACCGCGCTGGTCGATGGGGTCGAACGGGCTTCCGCCGAGCAGCCGCGTCAGCGTTCACGCTGAACGCGGAGCGATCGCGGAGCCGCACCGTACCGCTGGCGCGATAGCGAGACAGCTGGCCGAGCCGAAAGACGTCGAGCCGGCCGACAGGGCGTGCGCCGATTCTCGTCAGCAGGCGGAGGATCGGCCGGTTCCACCAAGCGGTCAAGAGGACGCAGCGATCACGGCCGCTGCGCCGTGCCTCGGCGAGCATCCAGGCGAGCCCGGCGGCGTACAGGCCCTGCTGCCGATGACTGCTTCGGGTGAAGGAATCTACCGACAGCAGATCACCCGGCCGTGGCTCGAAGTGGATGCCGAGATAGGAGAGCCGCGCTGGGGCTGCCGACTGCCAGCGAGCGTGCACGATCTCGCCTCGCAGCGTCCACAGGTCACCCCGGCAGTCGGTGCGCAGCCGTTGCTCGATCGTGCGGCGGGTCCACTGTGGGTTGAATCGCGTCAGTTGATCGACGTGCTGGGAAGAGATCTGCTGACGGCGGGCTGCGGGTGGGAAGCTGGCCTCGGGTAGCGAGCCCTCAGCGGCATGCCAGACCAAGATCCGATACCGCCTGACGAACGGCCAGAGAGCAGAGATCCACGGCAAACGCCACCAGCCGGCGATCTCGCCGACGGCGCGTATGCGTTGGCCCTGGTGGCGCAGAAGGCTCGGTGGGTCCGAACGATGGGCTCGTGGATCAGCTGCGTAGCGCATCGTTGCGGTCCTCTGGCAGTTGGTGATTCTAGCCAGACCTCCTCACCGATCGTCGTAGCGCACCGATGCTACGATTCGAAGCAGTGATGATCGGCTCGAAGCTGGGCAGCTATGAGGTCGAAGAGGAGATCGGCCGCGGTGGAATGGGGGTTGTCTATCGCGCCCGAAGACGCCGCGTTCGTCGAGCGCTTCATGCGCGAGGCACGCTCCGCTGCCAAGCTGCAACACCCGGGTCTGGTGACCATCTTCGACGTCGGCGAGGTCGACGGCACCTACTACTTCTCCATGGAGTGGCTGCAGGGAAGTACTCTGGAGGAGAAGCTGGAGGAGCCCGGTGCGCTGCCGGTGGCAGAGGTCGTCAGCGTGGTGAGTCAGATGGCCGCCGCCCTCGGCTACGCCCACGACGCCGGCGTCGTGCATCGGGATGTCAAGCCGGCCAACGTGATCGTCGACAACCTCGGCCGGGCGGTGCTGACCGACTTCGGGATCGCCCAGGCGGGCAACGAGACCCGCCTGACCCGGGTCGGCTCCAGCGTCGGCAGCCCGGACTACATGGCACCCGAGCAGATCTCGGCCGGGGCGACCGACGCGCGGACCGATCTCTACGCTCTGGGCGTGCTGTTTCATCACCTGCTCACCGGGGAGCTGCCCTACACCGGCGACGCACCGATTGCGGTGGCCTATCAGCACATCAACGCGCCGGTGCCGTCGGTGCGCGAGAAGCGGCCGGAGGTGCTGCCGGAGGTGGACGATGTTGTCCGGCGGCTGATGGCCAAGGCGCCGGAGGATCGCTTCCAGTCCGCCGACGAGCTGCTCGCGGCGCTGCAGGCGATACCCGATTTCGAGATCAGCGGGCCGTTGACCGGCATCGGCAACGTGCCGATCGCGGCGACGGCGGACCGGCAGGTCGAGCCGGCCACGGACTCGGTGTCCGCGGTCTCGGCTGCGCCGCAGGGCTCGACCCTGCTCAGGGGGGCTCTGGCGGTCCTCGTCGCGGCCGTGGTCGGTGGCGGGCTCTACTGGGGCTTGAACCGCGACGGCGTGGTGGAGTCGGGCGCCGCGGACGTCACCGGAGTCGTGCCGGGCGGCACCGCCCTGTCGCCGCCACCCGGCCCGGATGCCGCCGCGACCGCGCCGTTCGCCGCCAACGTCGAGATTCGTCCGGATCTGCCCGATCTGGAGATCTGGCTGGACGGCAGCGACCAGCGGCTCACGACGCCGGCCTCCCTGGCGGTGGAGGGCAACGTGGGCGATGCCCGGACCGTGGAGCTGCGCCGTGACGGAGAGGTCCTGGCCAGTCTCGGGCTGACCCTGGGCCCGGACATGGAGAGCCGCTGGACCCCGGCGCTGGCTCCGGCGGAGGAGACGATCACGATCTCCAGCGAGCCGGCGGGGGCGCGGGTGGCGCTCGACGGGTTGGCGCTGGAAGGGGTCACGCCCCTGCCGGTGGCGTTCGTGCCCGGCCGTGACTACCAGCTGGGGCTGACGCTCGAAGGTCACGAGCCGGCGGGTTGGGGCTTCGATCTGGACGAACTGAGCACCGAACAGCGCGAGTCCGGCAGGCTCCACTTCGTGCTCACCACCAGCGTGCCACCGGCCGAGCTGGTGGTGCTGGCAGGCTATCGGGTCAGCGTCGAGGTGGCCGGCCGCCGGCGCACCGGCGAGGGCGAGATCCGGCTGTCGGTGCCACCCGGCAGCCATACGGTGAAGCTGTCGGCGCCGCAGGTTTTCTATGGCCAAAGCCTCAGCGTCGCGCTGGAGAGCGAGCAGAGTCGCAAGCTGACGCTGCCGCGCACGGTGACCATCACGGTGTCCGTCACGGAGGGTCGCTGCCGGCTGAGTATCGACGGGCGCGAGGTCGGCGATCTGCCCGACCAGGTCGAATTGACGGTCGGTTTGCACACGTTCCGTTTCGAGTGGGAAGGTGGCCCGATCATAGAGCGGGTCCATAACATCGGCCGGTCGACCGAGCGGATCATCGAGGTGATGCCGGCATGATCGTTCGGCCCGGGCCGGTCGTGGGCGGTGTCCTGGCGGTGGTCTGCTGGCTGCCGGCGCCGGCGGTCACGCTGGCTGCTCCTCAGGGCGAGGAGGCGATCCAGCGGCTGCGCTTCGAGGCGGCCCAGCTCGAGCAGGAGGGCGACCTCGAGGGGGCGTTGCACAAGTACGAGCTGCTGAGCGAGCAGTTCCCCGAGGCGCCGGCAGCTGCCGAGGCGTTGCTGCGGCTGATCGTCGGCAACCGGGAGCTCGGTCGGGACGAGGTGGCGGAGGAGGCGGCGCGCACCCTGATCCGCACTCATCCGCGGTCGCGCCATGCGGCTGGCGGCTATGCCCTGCTGGGCCAGCTGCAGGCGGAACGGGCGGTCGACGAAGCTGACCTGGACGAGGCTCGCGAGACGCTCGAGAACGCCGTCATCCTGTTCCCGCGCGCCGCCTACACGGACCAGCCGTGGCGCGCCGAGGCGGCGGTGCGCGGCGCCCGGGTGGCGCAGAGGCAGGGGCGAGATGCCGAGGCGGCGCGCGCTCTGGCGGACATCATCGATCTCGAACCGCGCTCGAAGTGGACGGCGGCGGCGCGGCTGGAGTTGGCCGGCCTGCTGCTGGACCAGGGCGATTGGCAGGAGGCGGGCAGCCTGCTCCAGGAGGTCGTGGACGACGCCGGCGACGGCGAGGACGAGCGTGCCCTGGCGGCCCAGGCCGAGAGCCGGCTGGCGCTGGCCCACCGCCTGGGGCTGAGGCCCGCCCGCGGGGAGCAGCGTTGGCAGAGCAGCCGGGTGGTTGGCGGGGCGCCGGAACGGCCCAGCGCGGTGGCCGCGCGGCGAGACGGTCAGGTGGCGGTAAGCGGCGCCAAGGGCTCGACGGTGGTGCTGGACTCCACCGGCCGGGTGGTCTCGCGCTGGACGCATGAGGAGGCGCGGCGCAACTCCTGGCGCGACACCGAGCTGCTGGTGGCGACCACCGAGGCCGCGGCGACCTTTCCCGAACGGCGCAATCTGCGCTTTGCCTCGCCGCCGAGCGACAAGAAGCCCACCGTTCGGCCGCTGGTCGCCGTCGAGCCGGCGCCGTTCGGCGGTTGGCTGGTGCTCGCCGCCAAACCGGCCAGGGTCCTGTTGTACGAGCCTGGCAGGCGGCTCCATGAGATCCTGGTCGAGGGCAAGGGCCGCGAGCCGATCGATCTGGCCCGCGACCGTCGCGGGCGCCTCCTGGTGCTCGACCAGAAGGCGCGTAGCGTGACCCGATTCGCGGCCGGTGGCGCCGGCGGCGATCGCCTGATCGTCGGCGGTTGGGAGCGCGCCGAAGCGTTGGCGGTGGATCCGGCGGCCAACGTCTATGTGCTCGATCGCGGCCAGCGGCGCATCGAGATGTTCGACCGGGACGGCAAGCGACTGACCGGCCTGGGGCCGTCGCTGCCGGGCGGGCTCGAGCTCGAGCGCCCGGCGGACCTCACCGTCGATGCGGCCGGCCGGATCTGGATCGCCGATTCCCGGCTCGGCCTGATCGTTGTGGAGTAGGAGCTCGAGCCTTGGCGACAATGCGGCGATTCGACGGTCTCTTCATGGCGGGTGCTGTGGCCTGGGTACTGCTGATCCCGGCAGCGGCCTCCGCTCAACCACCGGGCGAGGCTGGCGCCGTTGCCGAGATCGTCGAGGAGGATCTGGGCGAGGACATCGAGGCGTTGCTGGCCGAGGCCGAGGAGGTTTTCCGCTCGGCCGATCAGCCCGAGTCGATCCCCATGTTCGAGCGCATCATTCTGCTGCTCGAGCGCCTGCAGGCCGAAGGCGCGCTGGACGAGCAGGGCGAGGGCTGGCTGAAGCTCGGCCTGTTCCGCCGCGCCGAGGCGCGGTCGAATCTGCTCGACGAAGATGGGGCCAAGGCAGACCTGGCGGCGATCCTGCGATCCGATCCGGCCTGGGAAGTGCCGGCGGGCTACACGGTCTCGCGGCTGCTGTCCGACCTGCTGCGGGGCGTGCGCGACGCCGAGACCGGCGTTCTCGATCCGCTGATCGAGCCGCCGGATGCCGAACTGTATCTGGACGGCCAGTTGCTGGGCCCGGTTTCGGGGCCGCGGCACGTGCTGGCCGGGGAGCGGTTGCTCCGGGTGCGGCGGCCGGGCTTTGCGGAGATCGAGCAGCCGTTGACCATCCCACCCGGTGGGTCGGTGCCGATCGAGCTGACCCTCGAGCGCACCAGCGCCGTGGTCTGGCTGACGACCCGGCCGGCCGGCGTGGAGGTGGTTCTTCGCGGTGAGGTGCTGGCGGTGAGCCTCCCGGCCGGGCAGGGTTTCGAGGAGGAAGCCTCCGCCGAGCTGGCGGTCGAGGGTCTGATGCCGGGCGAACAGGTGCTGACGCTGCGCAAGGAGGGATATCGCCCCATCGAAATGCTCGTGAAGATCGGAGAGCTCACCGACTACGCCATCGATCCAGTCGGCCTCGAGCGCAGCCGCGGCACGGTGACGATCTCGAGAGTGCCTGCCGCGGCGCGGGTTCTCCTGGACGGCGAGCCGCAGACGCTACCGGGCGAAGGCCCGATCGACCTGCGCCTCGAACTGCCACCGGGTGAGCATGAGCTGCGGGTCGAAGCCGGCCCGGCGGGCCTGTTCGAGAGCCGGTTCGAGCTGGCAGACCGTCAGCTTGTCGAGATCGCCGTCCGTCTCCGTCCCGGCCTGGTGCTGCTGGGGGTGCTCGGTGGCGACCGGGTGGCGGCCAGCGAGCTGGAGATGCGCTTGGCGGAGCGGTTCGGCAGGCTGTCGCGTTGGGCTGTTGTACAGCGCGCCGAGCGGGGCTTCGAGCTGCTGCGCGCGGCAGGCATCGACCGCGCGCTGATGCGCGTTCTGGCCGCTGACACCGGTGCGGCCGAGCCGCCCGATTGGGCGGCGCTGCAGGAGGCTCTCGATCGCGGGCTGGCCGGATCGGCCTATCTGCTGGCCGTGCTCTCCGACGATCTCTACGCCAGCCGGGCCGACCTCTGGCTGTGGTCGGCGGCGCCCGGGCCGACACGCCCGGCGCGGCGCCAGATCGCGCTCGGCGATGGTGGCGGCCTCGACGCACTGGCGGAGGCGTTGGACCGGCCGCTACGGCTGAGTGCTCCCTGGATCGGTGCTCGCATCGTCGATTCGGCCGCCGCCGACTCTCCCTTGGTGCTGTCGATCGAGCCGGAGGGCCCGGCTGCCGCCGCCGGGCTGCGCGCCGGCGATACGGTTCGCGCGATCGGCGGCCAGCCGGTTGCCAGCGCGCTCGAGTTGACCGAGCGCATCGCCGGGTCGCCTGCCGGACACGAACTGCTGCTGCAGATCGCCGGTCAGGGCGAGGCCCGCAGCGTCTCGCTGACCCTGGGCGTCAGCCCGGTGGTCGCGTCGTTGAGCGATCCGTCGGCGCTGGATCCGGCGCTGGCGGCGCGGCTGGCCAGCCTCGAGGCGAACGCCGACGCCTCGGCACCGACCTGGCTGGTGCGGCTCAACCGGGGCGTCGTACTGATGCGCAGCGGCGAGTGGCGACGGGCCGCCGAGGCATTGCGCGGCATTCAGGCGCCGTCGGCCGCCGGCGTCGGCCAGGCAACGGTCGACTACCTCCTGGGAATCGCTTTGCTGGAGGTCGACCACGCCGCCTACCGCGACACCGCCCTGGGGTTGATCGGCCACGCCGCGGATGGCCGCGCCCGTCTCGAGCACAACGACGGGCCGTTGCTCGCGCCACGCGCCAGGGCGCGGCTCGAGACGCTGCTGGGCGGGGCGCGGCGACAGCCGTGAGTTGGTGAGAAGGTCGGGCTAGTCTAGCTCTGGCCGACAAAGAACCAGCCGAAGACGAACAGCGCGGCCATCACCAGCAACATCATCAGCCCGAGACCGAGCAGGATCCGGTTGAGGTAGCGGCCGCGCGAGGTCCGCGCCCACTCCTCCAGCCGACCGGGCTCCAGACCGTCAACCGACGGACCGACGGCATCGACCGCCGCGGCCAGGCAGCCGAGATCGCCGACCCAGCGGGCCAGGTTCTCGGCGTTGAGCTCTGCGAGCGGCGCGAATCTGCGCAGATAGCGCACCGCGTTGGGCGCCACGGAGACCGCCGCCGCCGCCCTGGGCGTTTCCCGCATCAGTCCGGCGACCGCCTCGCGGGCATCGCGCCTCGCCAGGAGCCGCCGCATCCAGGGCGCGTCGTCGGCGTAGACCGAGACTCCCTCGGGCTCCATCGGTGGGGGCTGCAGCGGCCGGCGCGCCTCCACCGCCCTGCTCAGCGCGCGGATCAGCGCGCCGCCGCGGTGGATCGCCCCGCGGGTGGCCGGGGCGCACGCCAGATAGAGCTCGATCGTCGGCCCGCGGTGGAACCAGGCGTTGAAGTCGCGGCCGTCGATCTCGCCGTGCCAGGAGCGCATCACCGCGCCGGTATGCCGGCCGCGCAGCCGCCAGGGCTCGAATGCCCGGTCGAGACGCGAGGCGCGAAGTCTCACCGCGACCACGGCGATCGCCAGAGGCAGCGCCATGAAGACGAACGGCATCGCCAGGGCGAGGGCGAAGCGGGGGCTGCGCGGCTCGACCTCGCCGCCGCGGATGAGCAGCAGCACCGTGATCACCAGGGCAGTGCCGAAGAGCGCACCGCCGACCGCCACGACCAGCGATTTGAGGCAGCCTCTCAGATAGGCTTTGCCGGCCTTCTTCTCGTACACCTGGAGGCGAGAGTAGCAGCCGTCCCAGTGCCACCTTCCCGGGTGGCGCCGAGCCACCGGGGGCTCGATAGCATTTCCGGTCAGCAAACCCGGCGACAAGAGGAGATCTCCCATGCAGAGCACGATGTCGAACCGCCCCGCGATCGCAGGCCTCGTCCTGGCCGTGCTGGCCATCATCCTGCCGCCCACGGCAACCCGAGCGGAACAGAGACCGGGCATGTCGTTGCACGACATCGCCGGGCTGCGGACGGTCGGCGAGGTCGAGGTCTCCCCCGACGGCGCCCGGCAGGCTTACACGCTCATCGTGCCGCGGGCGCCGGGCCAGGGCGAAGACGGCGCGGCCTGGACCGAGCTGTGGCTGGCCGGCGGCGAGGGCGCTCCGCGTCCGTTCATCACCGGTGAGGTGAACGTCGGCGACATCGCCTGGACCGGCGACGGCACGGCAATCACTTTCCTCGCCAAGCGCGGCGACGACGAGCACAAGGCGCTCTATGCGATCGCGGTGGGCGGCGGCGAGGCGCGCCGGCTGGTCGGCCACGTTGACGACATCGACGAGTACGCCTTCTCTCCCGACGGCAAGCAGCTGGCCTTTCTGGCCACGCGGGCCGAGGACGAAGCCAGGACCGAGCTCGAGGAGAAGGGATTCAAGCAGATCGTCTTCGAGGAGGAGTGGCGCCCGGTCGAGCTCTGGATGACCGAGGTCGAAGGTGACGGCTTCTCCGAGCCGCGCGCCCTGGAGCTTCCCGGCTCGGCGAGCAAGCTCTCCTGGAGCCCGGCCGGCGATCGGATCGCCGTGGCGCTGGCGCCCACTTCGCTGGTCGACGACGAGTACATGGCGCGTCGCGTGCACCTGCTGGATGCGCGGCGTCATCGAGACGAACGGCAAGCTGGGCGACGTTGTCTGGAGCCCTGACGGCTCCAATCTGGCGCTGCTCGCCGGGGTCGACGTCAACGACCCGATCCCGGGCAGGCTGATGGTCGTCGCGGCAACCGGCGGCAAGTGGCGACTCCTCAACCCCGGCATCGAGGCCGATGCCGAGGCGGTCGTCTGGCAGGACGCCGCGACGCTGCTCTGGATCAAGGCCGGCGGCGTCGGGCGCTCGCTCGAGCGCCAGCCGCTGGACGGCCCGCCCGTGACGCTGCTGGCTGCCGGCGGCCCGATCTGGAGCGGCCTCAGCATCGCCGAGAGAACCGTGGCGCTCAGCGGCCACACCGCCGAGCACCCCGACGAGCTTTTCCGCTGGACGCTTGGCGGCGCCGAGCCGGCGCGGGTCACCGACTCCAACCCCTGGTTGGCCGAGCGGCGGCTGGCGATGCAGGAGGTGGTCGAGTTCGAGGCCCGCGATGGCCTGGCCCTCCAGGGTCTGCTGATCCATCCGCTGGACCGGGCGGAGGGTGAGCGGGTGCCCCTGGTGCTCGTCGTGCACGGCGGCCCCGAGGCCCACTTCGCCGATGGCTGGCTGACCGCCTACTCGCGTCCCGGCCAGGTGCTGGCGGGGCGCGGTTTCGCGGTCTTCTACCCCAACTACCGGGGCTCCACCGGCCGCGGGCTGGAGTTCGCCAAGAGCTCGCAGGGCGACCCGGCGGGCAAGGAGTTCGACGACCTGATCGACGCGGTGGATCACCTGATCGCCGCCGGCCTGGTCGACAGCGACAAGGTCGGGGTCACCGGCGGCTCCTACGGTGGCTACGCCACCGCCTGGAGCTCGACCCGCCACAGCCAACGCTTTGCCGCCGGCGTGATGTTCGTCGGCATCAGTAACCAGGTCTCGAAGCTGGGAACCAGCGACATCCCGGTGGAGCTCTACTCGGTGCATGCCCGGCGCTGGCCGTGGGAGAACTACCGGCTGATGCTCGAGCGCAGCCCGATCTACTGGATCGAGCAGGCGCGTACACCGCTCCTGATCCTCGGCGGCGACGCCGATCCCCGGGTGCACCCGTCACAATCGCTGGTGCTCTACCGCTATCTCAAGCTGCTCGGCCAGACGCCGGTGCGCTACGTGATCTACCCCGGTGAGAAGCACGGCAACCGCATGGCGGCGGCGCGGCTCGACTACAGCCTGCGGGCGCTGCGCTGGCTCGAGCACTACCTCAAGGGCCCGGGCGGCGCGCCGCCGGCGCACGAGGTGGACTACGGGTTGGCCTCTGAGGGCTAGGTCCTGAACGCCAGGACCGCGTTCAGTCCGCCGAAGGCGAAGGAGTTCGATAGCGCCGCCTCCACCGAGGCGGCGCGCGCCTCGTTGGGCACTACGTCGAGATCGCACTCGGGGTCTGCGGCGGTGAAGTTGGCGGTTGGCGGCAGCAGGCCGGTGGACATCGCCAGCACTGTCGCCGCGGCCTCCAGCGCCCCGGCGGCGCCGAGGGCGTGGCCGTGCATCGACTTGGTGGAGCTGACCGCCAGGCGGTCGGCGTGGGCGCCGAAGACGCCGCGGATCGCCGCGGTCTCGGTGGCGTCGTTGGCCCGGGTGCCGGTGCCGTGGGCGTTGACGTAGCCGACCTGCTCGGGCGCCAGTCCGGCGTCGGCAAGCGCCGCCGCCATCGCCCGCCCCGGCCCCTGTTCGGAGGGCTGGGTGATGTGGTGGGCGTCGGACGACATGCCGCAGCCGGCCAGCTCGGCGTAGATCCGGGCCCCCCGGGCACGGGCGGCGGCGGCCTCTTCGAGCACCAGCATGGCGGCGCCTTCGCCCAGGATCATGCCGCTGCGGTCGGCGGAGAACGGGCGGCAGGTGTCGCGGGACACGACCCGCATGGCGTTCCACGCCATCAGGTTGCCGAAGCTGAAGGGTGCCTCGCCGCCGCCGGCCACGGCCCGGTCGATCGCGCCGCCGCGGATCATCCACAGCGCCTGGCCGAGAGCGTGGTTGGCGGAGGAGCAGGCGGTGCTGACGGTGAAGCCGGGCCCCTGGATACCCAGGTCCATCGACACCAGACTGGCGCCCGCGTTGGCCATGATGCGCGGCACGCTCAGCGGATGAACCCGCGGTCGATCCTGTCGGTAGAGACGCACGAACGCCTCGTCCTCGCTGGTCTGGCCGCCGACGCAGGAGCCGGTCATCACGCCGCAGCGGGCGCCGCCGAGCTCGCCGGGCTCGAGGCCGGCGTCGGCGACCGCCTCTCGGGCGGCGACGATGGTGAACTGGGCGAACCGGTCGGCGAGATGCGTGAGCGCATCGTCGAGGTGGTCTTGCGGCCGGAACTCCCGCGCCTCGCCGCCGCGGTTGAAGCTGAGGCGCGACGTGTCCAGACCGGTGATCGGCTCGAGACCCGGGCGACCCGCCGCCAGGGCCGACCAGAAACTCTCCCGGTCGGGGCCCAGCGCCGACACGACGCCGATGCCGGTCACGACCACCCGGCGGTCGGGCAGGAGCTACTCCCCCCCGGCCGGCGCATCGCCGCCGGCGCCGGGCTCGTCGGCCAGCGCCTCGAGCACCGCCTCGATCACCTGGCCGACGGTCTCCTTGCCCTGGACCGCCTCGTCCTCGACCGTCAGATCGAACTCCTCCTCGATCTCGAAGAGCAGCTCGATGGCGTCGAGGGAGTCCATGCCGAGCTCCTCGAAGGTGGTCTCGGGGCGGATCTCGGCGGCGTCGATGCGCTTCGAGCGCGCGATCGCGCCGATCACCCGCCGTTCCACAGAAGGGCTGTCGCTCATTGCATGGAGAGTATCGCGCCCGGCGGCCGGTTTGACACTGGCCGTGCCAACTGTTCTCATCGCGGAAGTTCTCTGCGGTAGAAGTGCGGGTTGGTGGATCGGCAGCGGGCACGTTCGCAGCGAATCCACAACAGCGAAGGAGAACCCATGAAGGTCGCACTCATCAAGCCGCCCAACGCCGGCGGGACACTCGGGCTCGACATGATGGTCATGGTCGAGCCGCTGGGGCTCGAGTGCCTGGCCGGCGCCCTCGAGCCCGATGGGCATGACTGTACGATCATCGACGCGCGGATCGACGGCGAGGCCCAGGCGATGGCCAAGACGCTGGCGTTCGAGCCGCGGATGGTGGGCATCCAGTGCAACTTCACCTCTGAGCGATTGCAGGCGCGCAAGGTGGCGCTGGCGGTCAAGAAGGAGCTGCCAGAGGCGCTTGTCGTCGTTGGCGGGCACGACGCCTCGCGGGACCCGATCTGGTTTCAGGAGCCCTGCTTCGACGCCGTGGCGCTGGGCGACGGCGAGGACGTCTTCCCGGTCCTCGTCGATGCGGTGGACCGAGGCGCCGATCTGCGAAAGGCGCCTGGGCTGGTGCTCAACACGCCGGAGGGGCAGCGCCACACCGGGCCGCCGCCGGACCGCCATCATCTGGACGAGATGCCGCTGCCGGCGCGTCACCTCATCGACCACTACGTCGACCACTACTACCAGCAGTTCAAGCGGCCGACGGCACTGCTCGAGACCGCCCGCGGCTGCCCGTTCAAATGCAACTTCTGCTCGGTCTGGAAGTTCCACGAGAGCACCTTCCGCCAGAAGTCCGCCGACCGGGTGGTCCAGGAGCTCTCCCAGATCCGGGCGCCGAACGTCTTCATCACCGACGACATCTTCTGGATGGACGCGCGGCGCTGCACCGAGCTGGGCAGGGCGATCGAGGCGTCGGGGATCCGCAAGTCGTTCTGGGTGCAGACCCGGACCGACATCGTCTGCAAGTTCCCGCACCTGATCGAGATGTGGCGCGACCTGGGCTACCTGACGGTCTTCCTGGGCATCGAGAAGGTGGACGACGCGGGCCTCGCCTCGGTCAACAAATCCAACAGCGCCGCCAACAACCTGCGCGCTCTCGAGATCCTGAAGGAGTTGGGCGTTGGCTACAACTGCACCATGATCGTCGACCCCGATTGGCAGCGCCAGGACTTCGACCGGCTGAAGCGCTGGATGGTCGAGACCGCCACCTACAACGCCGGCTTCACCGTGCTGACGCCACTGCCCGGCACCGATCTGTGGGACGAAGTCAAGGAGGACGTCGCCACCTACGACTGGCGCATCTACGACCTCTTCCACACGGTCCTGCCGACGAAGCTGCCGCTGGACGAGTTCTACAAGGAGGTCGCTGGGCTGTGGGGCTGGTCGCGCCAGGTCTTCTTCGACAACCGCGGCAAGGTCAGGTTCTACCTCAAGCTGGCGTTCGGCGTCCTGACCCGTAAGATCAGCTGGAAGGCGCTGCGCAAGGGCTTCGACATGGCGCGGGCGTTGAGCGATCACGAGAGCTTCCTCGAGCTCCACCGCGAGCGCCAGGGAGCCGAGGCGCGGGAAGAGGCGGCCTAGCAGGAATGGCTCGGTGAGAAGGCCAGGCTAGCCCCGGGCCGCCCGCCCGATGTCTGCCGAGCGCGAACCGCTGTGGTCACGTGACACCACTTCCTCCAGCATTGCAGCCTGTGCACGCCACTTCTCGTCCGCAGAGCAGTAGCGGTCTTTGAGCACCTCTCGGCCGGTGGCCGAAAGGGTCGCCCTGAGGTCGGCGTCGTCCAAGACTCGGCACAACCCGGCAGCGGCATCCTGCTCTGCAAAGGGCGAGACGAAGACGGCAGCTTTCTGGCACAGCTCTCGGGCGAAGGGCAGGTCGGACGTCACGACTGGGACAGATGCCATGAAGCTCTCGGGGTATACGGCCGTGGAGCACTCCATGAGCGTGGGCAGGAAGACAGCTGCTGCTCTTGTGTATGTTTCAGCGATTCTGGCGTGGTCTACGGGCCCCAACGTCCGCACGCACTCCAGAACGCCCAGGCGGTGAGCGATTCTGGATATCGAGCGCCAGCCAGAGCTCTCTACCGGCAGAGTCAACACAAACTCGAACGGTTGGCGACATATCGCCCGAAGTTCGCGGGCCACGCTGGGGATGAACTCGAGGTTCTTGTGTCGGTAGTAGCTCGACGGCACGAAGATGAGGTGGCTGTCGCCATGATTGCGCGGGTCAGCGCGCAGTGCTTCTTCGAACGCGGGACTCGGGCCGTTTCGGACAACGAAGATGCGTTCCTTTGGGAATCCGGTGACCGCGGCAGCACCCTTACGTACCGTTTCGGTCTCGACGACCGATCTTTGCGCGACTCCGAGAACGCCAGCAAGCATCACAACTCGGGCGAATCCGACGACGTGGACAGCCCGGGCGCGCCACCATGCCGGTCCGAAGAGCGTAAACACGACGTCCGGCGTCGTCCTGAGCTCCACTCGAGGAAGCGTGGCGTGTGAAAGATGCCAGCGATCCAACGGAGTTCTCGCCTGCGGCAATACGTCGACGGAGTTCAGACGGCTGGCCACACGCTGCGGTAGCTGCTCCGCCACCTCGCTGCTGAGTGCTGCGCTCCAGCTGTGGGCCGAGGTCCCTGCGGCCGACGACACAAGAGCCAGCGCAGCCTGGATGGCTCCACCTTTCCTGGCCTGACTTACCTCGAGCAGGACGAGCACACAGACCTCCAAGGCCCGCCGGCCACCACGCGGTCCCGCTGGGCCGCCGACTCGAAGGCTGGCACGAGAGCTGCCGCCATGAGACGCTGAGGGAGGACGGTCCACCCCCTGTCCCCCACGGCGTTCCCGCCAACAGATGACCGGCCGGAGCGACCGGCGAATCGGCGTCCTCGCGGCACGTGCGACAGTCTAGCCTGCCCTCGCCAAGTATCCGATTCTGACCGTACGCCCTGCCTGCTATACTCCCTGCCAACCAGGAAGGAAGCGACAGGTTGGGGCGGTGACGGCCGGTTTGGCCTTCCGAGCCCGGGGGAGGAAGAGCGGATCTCATCTGGCGGTAGCTCTGTTGCTGGAGGACCTGGATGTTCACCAGGGAAACGTTCCTCAATAGGATTCAGATATGAACTCGAACGTCAGCCGTCCCATGCCGCGAGCCGACACCGGCTCGGCAATCAAGAACTTGATATCCGACACGTTCATGTTTCTCTTGCGGATGCAGCGGCGGATCGATCCCTGGGTCCGCCCCGTCTTCGACGCCACCCTGCGAGACCTTGTTGCCCGGCTGGTCACGGCGTTGATCAATCTACAGCGCAAGGACGAAGGCTTGAAGATCGCGGAAGAGAAACCGCTTCCAGACGAGGAGGAGTTCCTCGACTCGATCATCTCGTCGTTTGGAAAGCAGATGCGCGGTCTCTGGAAGCCCGGCGGATTCGAGCGTGGCGGAAACACCAAGACACAGGGAGTGCTGCGCGGCGAGTTTACCGTTCATGATGACCTCCCCGAGCAGTTCCGGCGCGGCATCTACGCCAAGCCGCAGACGTATCGGGCGTGGGTGCGTTTCTCGGGCCCGGGTCCCTACATCACTCCGGACATCGACGACGTCGGATTCATGAGCATCAGTATCAAGCTGCTGGGTGTACCCGGGCCGAAACTGATGGATCAGGAAAAGCACACACTGGACATGTTTGGCGTGTCGACGCCGACCTTCGTGACGCCCGACACCAAGGCCAACGCGCAATTGCAGATCGAGAGCGGGAAGAACGCACAGACATTCTATTTTCTGAACTTCCGCCGGTCCCATGTTCTGGACATGATCATGCAGGCGCTATGGACGAAAACCCAGAGCAGCCCTTTCGAGGCGCCCTACTTCAGTTGCGTGCCGTATCTTCTCGGCGAAGGCCAGGCGATGCAGTACTCGGTATGGCCGAAATCGAAAAAGAAGACCCGGATCCCGCGGCTTCCCCTTCGGCCGCCGGATGACTATCTGCGCGATGCGATGGTCGCGGCTCTCGACGAGGGCGATGTCGAGCTCGATTTCCGCCTGCAGCTCCAGACCGATCCACACCTGATGCCGATCGAGAACAACGCCGTTCTGTGGCCCGAGAGGCTCTCCCCGCGGGTATCCGTGGCGACGCTGCGTCTGCCCAGGCAGAAGTTCGATTCGCCGGCGCAGATGAAGTTCGCCAGAGTCCTTTCCTACAACCCCTGGCACACCATCGCCGAGCATCGGCCGCTGGGGAACCAGAGCCGCGCCCGGCGGCGGATGTATCTGGAGCTTTCGAAGCTGCGCCAGAAAATGAACGACGCGCCTCACTACGAGCCCAGCGGCGACGAGACCTTCGAGTGAGGCTGCCATGACGCCACAATCCAGCTTCATGGTCCTGGCGCCTGTCGATCCGGCCCGCGAACAGGAGCTGCGGGATCTGCTCGAGTCGATGAACGAGGGACCGGGACGGGTCGACGCGGGCAACGACCTGATCCCTTTCGATCAGTTCGACAACGTCCACTTCGCGCGCCTGCTACTCCTGGACGACAACACGACTGAAGACGTCCGCGTCTATGGATTGGAGCCTCGGAGCTATCCCCTCTATTTCGCCTTCCTCGGGGATGTCGACGGTGAGGAGCAGGCTTTCCTGGAAGAGCTGGTGAAGCGCGCAGGGGATGGGTTGCGCAAGCTGTTCTCGTGCTGCCAGGGCTTTTCCGCGGACGCGGATCTGCTCAGCTGGATGAAGCAGCATCGCAGCCGACCCGCCGCCAACTACGTCAATTGGCGCGGCAGGACCGTGCGACAGATTCGTGAGGAGTGGGCTCTGTGGAACTCCCTGCAGGAGCACCTCACGACTCATGCGGATACCTTCCAAAGCCAGACGGCCCGGGAGATTCACGCCGCTCTGCGAGAACACGTCGATGCAGAGACCTCTGCCGGTACCCTGACGCTTTCCGATGAGGCGCCGACCCCGGTGAAGTGGTGGATCGCCGACAAGCTACATTTGATCGGCATGCCGCTGCTGGTTCTGCTGGCGCTCCCTCTCCTCATTCTGGTGGCCCCGTTTTACATCATCATGCTTCGCCGGCACGAGAAGGCAGATCCTGTGGTGGCGCCGACGGTGGACCAGGGGTACTCCGACATGCTGTCGCAATACGAGGATCACTTCGTGTCGAATCAGTTCAGCGCGATGGGCAGCCTGAAACCCGGTCTGTTCCGCTATCTGACGATCTCCGGCGTACTGGCAACGGTCGAGTATGCGGCACGCCATATCGTCAGGCCCGGCCGCCTGGGACGCATCCGGACGATTCACTTTGCCCGTTGGGTGTTTGTCGCCGGGAAGGAGCGGATGGTCTTTTTCAGTAATTACGACCGCAGTGTCGAAACCTACATGGATGACTTCATCAACAAGACGGGCTTCGGCCTGAACGCGTCGTTCAGCAACGGGATCGGCTACCCCACGACGAATTGGCTTCTCCTTGACGGCTGTAGCGACGAGCGAAAATACAAGGAGTATCTCCGCCGCCATACCATCCCGACCCAGGTCTGGTACAAGGCATATGTGGGTCTGACGGCAGCCGACCTGGAAAGGCACACGCGGATTCGTCAGGGCCTGGAATCAGCGGCCTTGAGCGATCGGAGAGCATCCGAATGGGTGGCGCTGCTATGAGACGCGAAGAGGTCGATCTCAAGGACATTCAGGGTCTGGTGCGCTTCGGCCATGCGCACATGAGTAAAGCCCGGTTCGACTTGCTGGCTGTAAAGGACGCGGCCGCAGCGCGCTCCTGGCTGCGATCCGCGCCGGTCAGCAACGCAGAGAAAACAGAGTCGCGACCCAATACCGCCCTGCAGGTTGCTTTCACCGCCCGCGGCCTGGCGGCGCTGGGCGTTGCCCGCTCGGTAATCGAGGGGTTTTCGCATGAGT
>CALZJC010000179.1:24560-30076 GCA_945787525.1 Thermoanaerobaculia bacterium
GAGTTCCGCGCCGGCATGGCGGCGGAGTACCGCGCCCGGCTGCTGGGTGATCTGGGAGACAACGCGCCCGTCAACTGGGACTGGGGCCGCCCTTCTGGCGAACCGGATGATCCGGGCAGCGAACCCCATGTTCTGGTGATGTTCTACAGCAAGGCCGATCTCTTGGACGACTTCATGCGGAGCTCCACCGGCCCGCTGTGGACGACGGCTTTCGAGGTGGTGCGCTCGCTCGACGCCGATATCGGTCACTTCGAGCCGTTCGGGTTTGCCGATGGCATAAGCCAGCCCAGGATCGATTGGGAACAGACGCGGCAGACACCGACGAGTCAAATGGAGTACACCAACCTCACCGCCCTCGGTGAG
Source organism: Thermoanaerobaculia bacterium (assembly GCA_945787525.1). Taxonomy (GTDB): domain Bacteria; phylum Acidobacteriota; class Thermoanaerobaculia; order Multivoradales; family JAHEKO01; genus CALZJC01. The sequence continues at coordinate 24,924 of CALZJC010000179.1, forward strand.
TTCCTGCTCGGATATCCCAACGAATACGGCAAGCTCACCGACCGGCCCCTGCTCGACCCCGACGATCGAAGCGCTCATCTTCCGTCCGCACCGGAGGCGCCGGAGAAGAAGGACCTCGGCCGGAACGGAACCTATCTCGTGTTGCGGCAACTGTCCCAGGACGTGCCAGGCTTCTGGCAGTTCGTCAGCCAGCAGTCGGGCGGGGATTTCGCCGCCGCCCAGAAGCTGGCGGAAGCGATGGTCGGGCGGAGGTTGAACGGCGATCCCCTCGTGCCGGGCCGCGAGAAGCCCATCCCGGGCGTCGGGCCGGGAAAGAAGGATGTCAATAAGAACCAGTTCACCTTTGCCGAGGATGCCTCCGGATCGCGTTGTCCGTTCGGATCGCATGTACGGCGAGCGAATCCGCGCAACGCGGATTTTCCCGTCCGCCCTGCCAACTTCTTGAAGAAGCTCATCATGATGCTCGGTTTCGGTCCGCGGGGATTTCGGGACGATCTGATGTCGTCGGTGCGTTTTCACCGCATTCTGCGCCGCGGGCGCAGATACGGCCCCGATCTGAAGCCTGAAGAGGCAGTGGGGCAGAGGTCCGAAAGCGAGCCGGAGCGCGGGCTGCAGTTCGTCTGCTTGAACGCGAATATCTCCCGGCAGTTCGAATTCTTACAGGAGGCGTGGATCTCGAGCACCAAGTTCGATGGAATGAGCGGTGAGAGCGATCCACTGCTGGGCAATCGGGAGCCAATCCCGGGTTGCCCGGTTACCAGCGACTTCAACATGCCACGAGAGGGCGGCCTGCGACAGAGGATCTCGGGGCTGCCACAGTTCGTCACCTTGCGCGGCGGCGCCTATTTCTTTCTGCCGGGCCTGAGGGCTCTCGAGTACATCGCCGGAGAAGACAGGGAATAGCGTCGAGTCCCGTGACGATTGCGAGCGCCGCAAACCACCCGTTGCCGTGATAACCACCGATGGCCTGAATCACCTCGCCTTGCCGGTGAAGGACCCGCAGCGATCGGCGGAGTTCTATGCCGACCTGTTCAACATGGAGATCACGCTCAGCTCTCCCGAGGTGGCTTTCGTGAGGACCGTTGGTGCCAGAGACATGATCGCGCTCAATCGGTCCGAAGTGGAGGTGGTGTCCAGCAGGGAATCGATGCACTTCGGCTTCATGGTCGAGCCGGACCAGTTCGACGCCGCCCTGCGCACGATCGAGGAGGCCTCGGTCAGAAAGGTCTCGGAGCCGAGCCGGCGGGAGATCGGGCGCTACATCTTCATCGAAGATCCGGACGGCTATGTGGTCGAGATCTTCGAGTGCCTGTCGCCGCCTTTTGCCTAACGCAGCCGCTGGTAGCCGCGGAGGACTGCGCCGACCTCGGTCGCGTGGCCTTACATCAGCAGACAGCTGAAGTGCCTAAGGTTCTTCGCCCACCGCGACCGGCAGCTTGTACGCCGCCACCACCGGCTTGACCGGCCGGATCAGCCACAGCGGCCGCCGGTTGCCGTCCGGTGAGTGCTCGACCGGCGAGCGGGTCTTGGCAAGCCACTCCTGGAACACCCGGTGGGACTTCTCGGTGTCGACCGCGATGTCGCCGTAGCGGTCGCCGCGCCTGGCCTTCACCACCCGTACCGCCTGGTGCCAGCAGTGCATGCCCGACAGCGGGTCGGGATGCACCGGGAAGGTCATGTTCTGGTGCACGCCGGCGTCGGTCCACCAGATCCGTCTGGTGTCGGGGTCCGAGGACTCGAAGGGCTCGACGCCCTTCTTGCGCTGGATCGACCAGTCGGAGTCGTTGTGCCCCAGGGCGACGGTGTTCATCAGCTGGCGCTGGCCCTCACTGTGGCCTTCGAGCTTCCAGCGACCCATGTGATGCGAGCAGGCGACCACTCCCGGCTTGATTCCCTCGGTGACCCAGGTCTTGACCACGAAATGGCCGATCTCGGTCTCGACACGGACGAGGTCGCCGGTTCCTACACCCAGCTCCGCGGCGTCGCTGGTGTGCAGCCAGAGCGGGTTGGCGTGCGAGATCTCGTCGAGCCATTTGGCGTTGGCCGAGCGGGTGTGGATCTGGGTGGGAATGCGAAAGGTGGAGATGAGCACCTTCTGGTCGGGGTCCATCGCCTCCGGGTGCACGTGGCTGCGCATGTAGGTCGGCACCGCGACGTCGTTCCAGCCCCAGCCGGCCAGGGTGGGGGAGTAGAACTCGAGCTTGCCGGAGGGGGTGGGAAAGCCGCGCAGCACTCTGCCGTCGACCTCGACGCCGACCGGCCGGCGGCCCTCGCCGTCGGGCAACGGCGCGCCGGTGGGCGCCAGATTGACCGCCGCCGGCGCCGGGGTGCGGGTGTAGACCCGGCCGAGCTTCGTGGTGTGCACGTCCTCCAGCTCCGCGGCCGGCACCTCCTCCTCGTAGAGCGGCCCGACGTCCTTCGACACCTCGAAGGAGCCGTAGCGACGCATGTACTCGAGCGGCTTCATGCCCTCGGCGGCGGCCTTGTCGGGCAGACCGGGAACCGAGTTCTCGAACAGCCAGCCGTAGTACTCGTCGACGGTCAGCCGCTCACCCGGGCTGGCCTTGGACTCGACGAACGGGCGGATGCCCAGCTCGCCGTCGGGATCGATGCGCCAGGAGAGGTCGAGCCAGAACTCGTTCTCCTCCCAGACCTCGCCGGGGTTGGTGTGACGGGTGTCGCCGACCCGCTCGCCGAGCCGCTCGCGGGCGGCTCGCATCACCGGCTGGCGGAAGCCGATCCACTGGCCGTCGTGGGTCTCGTAGGAGTGGATATCGTGGCGCTCGGAGGCGTTGCCCATGGGCAGCACATAGTCGGCGAAGTAGGCGGTCTCGTTCCAGGTCGGGGTGAGCGCCACGTGCAGGCCGACCTTCTCCGGGTCGGTGAGCATCTCGATCCAGGAGAAGCCGTCGGGGTTGGTCCACACCGGGTTGTAAACCCGGGTGAAGTAGGTATCCAGCTTGCCGCGACCCTCCTTGATCAGGTGGGGCAGCAGGAACGACAGCTCGTACATCGTCAGGGAGTACTCGACCGGCCAGTTGAGCTCGTTCCACTTTTCGGGGTGTCGCGGCAGGTGGATCGGCCGGGCTATGAACTTGTTCCAGGCGTTGGGATAGGTGCCGCCGGGCACGGCGATGGCGCCCATCAGGGCATTGAGGAAGAACAGCGTCCTGGCCACCTGCCAACCGCCCTCGTTGGAGGCCGCGGCCGAGCGCCAGTTGTGGGTGGACAGCCGGCTGCCAGCCGTGGCGACGGTCTCGGCCACCTGGCGGATGGTGTCGGCGTCGACGCCGCTCTCGGCGGCGGCGAAGTCGAACGTGTACTCCTCGTACTCGGCCTCGAGCATGCGCTCGAAGCTCTCGAAGGTCGGTTCGAGCCCGGGGTGGACGGCCTCCAGGTACTCCTGCCAGTTCCACCAGCGGCGTACGTAGTCGCGGTCGTAGAGCTTGTGCCGGATCAGGTGGTTGGCGATGGCCAGCATGAGGGCCGCTTCCGAGCCCGGCTGGGTGGCCAGCCAGAAGTCCGCGTGGGTGGCGGTGTTGGAGAGCCGGGTGTCGACGACGATCAGCTTGGCGCCGTTCTTCTTCGCCTCCATGATGCGCTGGGCGTGGGGGTTGAAGTAGTGGCCGGTTTCGAGGTGTGAGCTGATCAGCAGGATCACCTCGGCGCGGGCATGGTCAGGACTCGGGCGGTCGATGCCGCACCACAGCTCGTAGCCGGCGCGGGCACCGGCCGAGCAGATGTTGGTGTGCGAGTTGTGGCCGTCGACCCCCCAGGCGGCCATCACCCGCTCGGTGAAGCCGTCCTCGCCGGGCCGGCCGACGTGGTACATGATCTCGTTCTGCCGGCCCTCCTGGATCGCCTTGCGGATGCGGCCGGCGATCCCGTCGAGCGCCTCCTCCCAGGAGACGCGTTGCCATCTGCCCTCGCCACGCTTGCCGGCGCGCTTCAGCGGGTGGAGGATGCGGTCCGGGTCGGTGACCTGGTTCAGGGTCGCCGGGCCCTTGGCGCAGTTCCGGCCGCGCGAGCCCGGATGCTCGGGATTGCCCTCGAACTTGCGGATCTGCATCGTGTCCTTGTCGATATAGGCCAGCAGACCGCAGGCGGATTCGCAGTTGAAGCAGGTCGTCGGCACCAGCATGTAGCGCTTCTCGACCCGCTTCGGCCAGGCCCTGGAATCCAGCTCGACCCAGTCGTCCCAGCGCTCCTTGGGTGGGAACGAAGCCAGGTGGACGCGGCTCGGGCCCGGGTAGAAGGTCTCGCCGCGCGCCTCGGTGGCGGCGCGGGCGGCGCTGACGCGGTCGTTGAGCTTCTTGACGTCCATCGTTTGCGACCTCCTAGGCCAGAGGCACGGATTGGCCGGCCTGCACGTAGGCGTGCTCGAAGGCGAAGAGCCCGACCAGGGCGAGCGGTGCCACGACCCAGGCGCCCAGCCAGGGCGCGGCAACCGCGGCGGCGGTGAAAAGCACACCGGTCCAGAAGAAGCCGGCGAAGCGGCCGCGGGTCATCTCGTGGGCGGCCAGGGCAGCGTGAGCGGTCGAGTGGGTGAGGGTGATCTCACCCAGGATCATCAGCAGGTGGACGGCGGCGGAGCTCGCGACGCCCCACAGCAGCAGCTCGGCGACCGCCTGCTCCTCCAGCAGCAGCGCTACCGGCAGGAGCGCCGCGGCGCCGGCCAGCAGCGTCTGTACCAGCAGGTGCGGCGGCAGCAACGGGCTCTGCCACAGATCCCTCGCCTTGGCCTGGGCGAACAGATAGGCCGTGTAGATCGCCGTCATGGCGGCCAGCGGTAGCCCGGGCCAGGCCAGCCAGCGGTGCCACTGGGGCGGGCCGCCGAGCACCGAAGCCAGGAAATGCAGCGCCAGCACCAGGCTGTAGCCGCCGATGATGAAGCTGCCGCGCACCAGCCAGCTGCGCCATTGCGGCCGGGCGAAGATCATCCAGAACCGCCAGGGGTGCTCGAGGTCCCAGATCAGCAGCAGGCCGGTGATGCCGAGGAAGAGGCCGCCGCCGACCGGCGCGGCCCACTGCCAGATCGGGCTGGTCTCGCCGATCAGCCCGAGCAGCAGCAGCAGCAGCGGCACCAGATAGGCGCCGGCGGCGATTCCCTTGGTAAGGGTGTAGAGGCTGACCCGCCAGTCCCAGGGCGCCGT
>CALZJC010000180.1 GCA_945787525.1 Thermoanaerobaculia bacterium
CGCCGTGGGCCAGGGCCGCATGGCCCGGACTCGTCCCCCTGGTGACGGCCATGGCGGAGATTCTAGCCTGCTTGCTCCAGGACGCGGGAGCTCATCAGGCCGCGGTCCTCAACCGGCCGGCTGCAGCGTCAGGGTGTGGATCGCCCGGCCCGGCAGGAAAGGCGTCGCCTCGCCTCGCTCCCACGCCGGGTGGGAGTCGCGGTAGTGGGGCGACAGCGGGTGGCCGCTCTGGCCGACCGGCATGTGAAAGTAGCCCTCGGCCTCGCGGCCCGGCGAGACCGCTGAGCGCTGCGAGGCGCCCTCGCTGGGCGACTGGTAGCGGGGCATGTGGGCGTCGCCCGGCAGCGGCGTGGCCGGCATGTCGAGCCAGCGGGCGAGGAACGGCATGGCGCGGCTGAACGGGTGCCGGATCCGCACGGTGTTGCGCTCGCCCCAGGTCCTGTCGGCCAGCTTGCCGCCATCGGTGGTGAAGTGCTCGATGGTCTCGTCGACCACCGCCACGAACAGCTCGTCCCAGTCGGAGTAGTGAGGGTCGAGCCAGTGCGGCGGTCGCTCGGCCGCCAGCTGCCAGAGCGGCCCCTCGTAGGCCGGCAGGCGGAAGAGGTCGAAGCTCTTGTCGTAGAACCCGCACCGCACGCTGATCGCCGTGAACAGCTGTTCGGCGACGAAGAGGCGCCAGGCCCGCACCATACGGAAGCCGGCCGACTCCACGGCGGCGCGGCCGCCCCACGCCTCGACCAGGCGACGCAGCTCGGCGCGGCGCGGGTCGGCGGCGGTGACCTCGTCGGTCAGTACGCCGAGCAGCAGCTCGCGCCAGCGAGCCAGGAACAGGGCCTCGTCGTCCAGCTGGATGTCCAGCATGTCGGCTTCCGAGAACCGCTCCAGGGCGAGCAGACGGTCGCGGATCTGGGTCGCCCGTCCGCTCTGCGCGTAGGTGCCCCGGCCGATGAGCTCCATCATCGGACCGCTGGCGACGCGGCCGTTGGCGGTCCAGATGCGGCCCGAGGGCGGGTCGACCACCCGCGGGTACTCCGCCGGCTCGAGATAGCCGTCCCAGCCGCGGTCACCCGTCGCCCAGCTCGAGGGTGCCCGACCGTCGTGGCCGAAGCGGCGTGGGATCGGTCCCATGACCGTCCAGGCGATGCGTCCCGCCGAGTCGGCAACGACGAAGTTCTGCGGCGGTGCGCCGATCCGGTTGGCGAGGGCGATCGCCTCGTCGACGCTCCCGGCGGACTCCAGACCGACGAACTCGAAGCTGACCGCCTGTGGGTCGTGGGCGATCCAGCGAAGGGTGCGGCGGCGTTGGTGAAGGTCGCGGTCGATGACCGGTCCCCAGACGGTCTCGAGCACCTCGACGGTCCGGTCGTCGGCTCCCTTGACCCGGATCACCTCCTCGTGCCGGGTGAAGGGCCGCGGGCCGTCGCCGGTCAGGTAGGAGCCCCCCGGGTCCGCCGGGTCGGGCTCCAGGATCACCAGGTCGACCCAGTCACCGTAGGTGTTGGTGAAGCCCCAGGCGACGCTGCCGTTGCTGCCCGCCACAATGGCCGGGACTCCGGGCAGGCTGATCCCGGTGACGCGCCGCTCGCTTCCAGCCGGATCCGGGTAGACCAGCGAGACCCGGTACCAGACGTGCGGCACTCGGATCGGCAGGTGCATGTCGTTGGCCAGGATGGCGCCGCCGTGGCTGGTGTGCTCGCCGGCTACCGCCCAGTTGTTGCTGCCTACGGCCGTCGCCTCGCGGCGGTCGACGAGCGCCGCGGCCGGCGCCGCTGGAGCGGGTATGACGTCCGCCGGCTCAACGCGCAGGTCGAGGATCTCGGGCCCGGGGATCGGGGCCGGCGGGTACGGCTCGCCGAAGATCGGCGCGTCCCAGCTGTCGCCGAGGGGGGCGAGGAACTCGAACATCTCCTCGCCCAGCAGGTCGCGGATCGTGCCGCGGGTGGACTCGCGCGCCGCCTTCTCGTCGTTGAGCTGGAAGTACATCGCCTGGACGGCCAGCACCGTGTCCTCGGGCCGCCACGGGACCGGGGCCTGCTGGAGCAGCAGGTACTCCCAGGGCCGGCCGCCCAGCCCCTCCAGCCCGTCGTTGACGCCGGCGACGTAGGCGTCGAGCACGCCGCGGTCGGCCGGCTCCATCGCCGCCAGGACGGCTGCGGCGCGGGCCCGGAAGCGATGGACCCGGTGCTCCTCGTCGACCTTCACGGCGGCCTCGCCGAACAGCTCGCTCAGCTCGCCGGCGGCCTCGCGGCGCATGAGGTCCATCTGGAAGAAGCGGTCCTGGGCGTGGACGAAGCCGAGGCCGTGGGCGACGTCGGCTCGGCTGGCGCCGCTGATGGTGGGGATGCCGAGGCTGTCCCGCTCGACGGAGACCTCGCCGGCGATGCCGGCGATGGCGCGCGTGCCGTCGAGCTGCGGCAGGCTGGCCCGCAGCCGCGTGTAGGACCAGATGCCGCCGGCCAGCAGGGCGACGGCCAGGACGAGCAGCACGGTGCCGGCCAGCCTCGGCCCGCGGCCGGCGCGCCGACCGCCGGGCTCGATGGCGATCTCGCTGCCGTCGGACATCCCCGGATACTACTGGGTGAGGGGTGCCGGCTAGCCGCCGAACTCGGCACGGATTGCCGGATAGGAGTCGGCGAAGCTGGGATTCACTTCGCGCACCCGGGCCAGCACGGCCTCTGCCTTCTCCTGCTTGCCGGCCCCTTCGAGGGCGGCGGCCAGGTTCATCTGGTTGAACATCTTGAGGATCGCCGGTCCCTGGCCCCAGTAGAGCAGCAGCCGGTCGGCCTTGCCGAGGTAGGAGACGGCCTGCTCGAAGTCGCCGCCGGCGAGCGCCCTGACACCCTTCATGTGGAGCAGGAAGCCCTCGGACATCTCGGCTTCCATGTCGCCCTTGTCGACCCGCTTGGCGACCAGCTGCTCGAGCTCGAGGGCGGTGTCTTGCCGGCCGGTGATTACGGCCAGCCGATGCAGCAGGAACGCCTCGCGGACGTAGACCTTCATGCACTTGTCGCGACCCTCGCCCCACGGGGCTTCGAAGTCGCGCCGCAAGTAGTCGGTCCACAGCTCGGCGAAGCAGGACATAACCTCGGCCATGCGCTCGCCGCAGTGCTCACGCGAGCGGGCGACGATCTCCGGGTACGCCACACCGTTGCCGGCCAGGGTGGCGAGGGAGAACAGATGGTCGTACGAGGCGCAGAAATCGGGCTTGATCTCCAACGCCTTCTCGAGCGCCGCGGCCGCTTCGTCGTAACGGCCGAGCACGGTCAGCAGCTCGCCCATCGAATCGTGCGGGTTGGCCTGGTCGGGGGCGATGAACTGATAGGTCTCGAACTGCTTCTCGGCTTCGGCGAAGCGACCTTGGGCCATGGCCATGTATCCCAGGTGGTTCTGCGCCGGAGCCCAGTTGGGGTCGACTTCGAGCAGCCGCCGGTAGTGGGACTCGGCGCGCTCCCAGTTGCGCTCCTCCCAGGCCTGGGTCGAGCAGGTGGCCAGGGCGTAGGGGTCGTCCGGATGATCTTCCAGGTAGTCGCGTACGATGCGGTCGGCCTTTTCGCGGTCGCCGTCGTGCCGCGCCAGGACGTACCGGACCAGGAAGCGCTCGCGCTCGGTCAGGCGCTCGAGGTCGGCCAGGCGCAGATCCTCGACCAGCTCCTCCCGGTCAACCTGTCCATAACCGTGCAGCTGCAGCATCACCTTGGCGGCGACGAAGTCGGGGTCCAGCTCCAGCGCCTCCCGGTAGCCGGCGCGGGCGTCGGATCCGTAGAACTTCATCTGGGCGGCAAGCCCGCGCTCGAGGGCGGCGAGAGCCTCGCTGGAGTCGGTGCTCCAGGTGGGCTCGGCGCGCCGCGCCATCAGCATCATGCCGCCGGCCAGCAGCAGCACGAGGGCCAGGCCGATCAGGAGTCTGCGCATCGTCCATCCTCCGGGTCGCGGCACAGCGCGACCAAGGTCACATCATCATAGGGCTCGGTGCCCTCGGTGAAATCGTTCAGCGCCTGGAGGACCTCGGTCACGACCCCGCTTGGATCTCCGGGCGCCGCGGCGACCACTCGCGCCAGGCGATCGACACCGAAGTGCTCGCCGCCGGGCGAATGGGCGTCGATCACGCCGTCGGAGTAACCGAGGACCAGCTCGCCGGCCGCCAGGTCGGCTCGCGACAGCCGGTAGGCGCCATTGTCGAGGGCGCCCAGGGGCAGCCGGTGCTCGGGCAGCGGCAGCTCTCGCACCTGGCCGTCGAGCGAGCGCAGCAGCGGCTGCGGCTGGCCGGCCAGGATGTAGTAAAGGCCGTCGCCCCCGGGCGCCGAGGTCAGGTAGGCCATGGCGACGAAGCTCTTGCCCGGCCCGAGCTGGAGCAGGCGCTGGTTGGCGAGGCCCATGAGGGTCTCGGGGTCGCGATGGGTCAGCGCCAGCGAGTGCATCACCTCGTGCGCCGCCATCATGACCATGGCGCCGGAGACCGACTTGCCGGCCACGTCGCCGTAGACGATCGCCGGCGTGCCATCGGTAGGGCCGGGCAGCTCGGTGTAGAAGTCGCCGCCCACCTGGCGCGCCGGCCGGCAGACGGCGGCGGCGCGCCAGCCGGCGCCAAAGCTGACCGACGACGGCAGCAGCTCCGACTGCACGCGGGCGGCGATCTCCAGGTCGCGCTCGAGCTCCGCTTGATGGGTGCGCTCCTCCAGCAGCATGCTGGTCTCGATGCCTACCGCGACCTGCTGCAGCAGGTCGTCCAACAGCTCGAGCTCGGCCGGATCCAGACCGAGCTGGCCCTCCTGCTTGCCCGACAGCAGCACCAAGCCGACACGGCGCCGCTGCGAAGCGAGGTCGCCCAGCGCTTCGACGCCGGCGGCCGCCAGGGTGTCGGTCAGTGCGGCGATCTGGTCGGGCTCGCCTCCCACGGGTGAGATTTCGCCGAGCTGGGTCAGCCGGTTGCGAGCCGCCAGCGACTCGTGCAGCTCGGGCAGGTAGGGCAGCTCGCGCGGCAGCTCGGGTGGCCCGGCGGCCCGCTCCAGGGTTCCGCCGCGCAGCAGGTAGAGAGCGGCGAAGTGCACGCCGGCGGCCTGCGGCAGCTTGTCGACCAGGTCGCGCACCACCCCGGTGAGGTCGACCTGGAGGGCGAAAGCGCGGCCCAGATCGCGGATCGCGTCCTGCAGGCGTCCGCGCTCGGCGTAGAAGAAACGGTCGACCAGCACCTGGATCGAGCGCCGTAGCGGCTCGAACAGCAGCACGATCACCAGCGCGAAGACGATCGGGAAGTAAGCCGAGTCGGCCAGCCGGGTGCCGCGCGTGAGGCCGTTGAACAGGGCGATGCCGCCGGCATAGAACGCCGTCACGATGGCGGTGGTCGCGGTATAGAGCAGGCTCTTGCGCACGATTACCCGGATGTCCAGCAGCTGGAACCGGACGATGGCGTAGGTGAAGGTGAGCGGCACCAGGATCAACGGGCCAACGCCGTAGTAGAGGAACTTCTCGGTGTGCAGGAAGGACGGGAAGGCCACGGCGACGATCAGGAACGGCAGCAAACCGAAGGTCACGCCGAACAGCACCAGGGCCACGCCACGGCGGGCTCGGGGGTTCTGCACCCGGCGGGCGTTGACCGCCAGAGCGCTGAGCCCGACCAGCATGTAGATCGCCAGCACCCACCAGTTGGCGGCCGGCGCGCCGCTGATCAGGAGCATCGAGCGATCGCCTATCCATGCCGCCGCGACCGTCGCCACCAGCACCGCCGGGGGCAGCAGATAGACGGCCGTGAGGGTCGCCAGCCAGCGCCGCCGGCGGCTGCCGTAGCTCGCCTCGCCGGGCGCCGGGCGCAACGGGACCGGTTTGGGGAAGATCAGGAAGAAGTGCAGAAAGGACGCGGGCAGAAAGAGCAGCGCCACCATCCCGGTGGTGAGCACAAAGCTGTCGATCCAGGTGTACGAGGCCGGTCGCAGGCGGCAGACCAGAAAGACCAGGAACAGGATCGACAGCAGGAAGAAGACCTGGGCCGCCCGGAGACCTGGCTGCCGGGTGAGCACGAACAGCCCGACAAAGAAGAAAGCGAAGCCCAGCAGACAGGCATAGAGATAGGGCAGGCTGCCGATGCGGTGCGGGCCCAGGGAGACCATGGTCTCCTCCAGCTCCTGGCCGCGGCGAACGAAGTAGGGCACCTCGTCGCCCACCCGGCGCTGGTTGAGCAGCTCGGCGGCATGCGCCTTGGACCGCAGGATGCTGCGGTCGATGCCGAGGATCTGGTCGCCAGGCCGCACCCCCGCCTGGTGGGCGCCGGAGTCCGGGACGACCTCGCGCACCACCAGCTGCCCTGGCGCGTCCGCCTCGAGCACCACGCCGTCGTAGGGGCGCGGCCGGTACATGTCGACGATCGAAAGACCGGCGATACAAAACGCCAGCAGCCCGAAGGCAAGCAGCCACCGGGCGGTCGTCATGCGAGCCACCACCATCTCGAGGGATGATACGGCCTGGGGCGCCGAAGGTTGATTGGTCGAGGATGTCCGACCGGAGCGCAACGCCTGCGCTGCTTCAGAGACGATTGGTGAGAAGGTCGGGCTACGCCTGCGCCGCCAGCAGACGGCCCAGCGCCGTGACGAGGTCGGGTCGGTCTTCGAGCACCGCCGCCACCGGGTCGGCCCGCCAGCGCTTGATGCGCGCCGGCGCCGTGGCGATCGTGAAGCGGCCTGGGTCCAGCTTTGCGTTGACCTCGCGCCAGTTGAGCGGCATCGATACCGTGGCGCCGGGTAGCGGCCGCGCGCTGTAGGGCGCCACCAGCAGCTTGCCGTAGCCGTTCTGCAGGGCGTCGATGTACACCTTGCCCTGGCGCGCCCGTGGGCTGCGTGCCACGCTGGCCTGCTCCGGCAGTTGGCGGGCGACGATCTGGGCGAGCAGCGTCGCCAGCTGCTTCGACTGGGCGAAGGTGCACTGGCCGCCCAGCGGGATCAGCACATGCAGGCCGGTGGCGCCGCTGGTCTTGACGTAGCAGGGCAGGTCGATCGCCCGGCACAGCCGGCGGCTGGCCTTGGCGACGGCGACCGCGGCGGCGAAGGGCGCATCCTTGGCGTCGAGATCCAGGATGCACCAGTCCGGCGCCTGCGGGGAGCCGATGCGACTGCCCCAGACGTGCAACGGGATCGCTCCCGAGTTGGCCATGTAGGCCAGCGCCGACTCGTCGTCGCAGACGAAGTAGCGGGTCTCCTTGCCGGTGTCCTCCGACCAGACCGGCTCTGTGCGGACCCACTCGGGGGCGAACTCGGGGGCGTTCTTCTGGAAGAACGACTTGCCGTCGATACCGTCCGGATAGCGATCGAGCACCAGGGGCCGGTCGCGCAGGTAGGGCAACAAGACCGGAGCCACCGCCCGGTAGTAGTCGATCAGGTCGCCCTTGGTGTAGCCCTCGGCCGGCCAGAAGACCTTCTCCAGGCGGGTCAGCTCGAGCCGCGGCATCGCGG
>CALZJC010000181.1:0-4716 GCA_945787525.1 Thermoanaerobaculia bacterium
ACGGTCGAGCAGCTCACAGTCGAAACCGTCCTGCTCGGCCCAGCGCAGATACATGCGGAGCAGCATCTCGGCCCAGTCCTGCGACTCGGTGCCGCCGGCGCCGGGGTGGATGGCCACCAGCGCGTTCTTGTCGTCGTCCGGTCCGGACAGCTTGAGCTGCAGGTCGAGTTGGCCCAGCTGACGGTCGAGACGGCCGAGGAACTTCGGCAGATCCTCGTCGGCCTCGCCCTCGGCGACGAGCTCCTGCCAGACCGCCAACTCGTCGGCGTCGGCGAGCAGCTGGTTCAGGGTCGCCTGGCGGCGCTCGAGGGCGCGGCGCTTCTGCAGCACCGCGGCGTCGCCGCCGGCATCCCAGAAACCGGGCGCCTCCATCTGGCGGTCGATCTCGGCCAGCTGCGTGTCGATCCCGGCCTGCTCAAAGATACCCCCTGAGCGTCTCCAGACGCTCGGCCAGGCTCTCCATCCGCTGTTCGGTCTCCGGGGTGATCACGACCTTCTCCTGCGCGCCAGGAATATAGCAAACAGGGCGACCATCGAGGCACCGGCAGGCACCACCGACGGCTGCCGCGCGTAGGGGCTGATCCCGGTGCGCCCGCGGACGCGGGCCCTGAGGAACCCCTCCTCGCCGACCCCGAGAAGCTGGCGCACCGAGCCGTCCGGCTCGACCACCGCCGAGATGCCGGTCAAGGCGGCGCGCACGAACGGCCGCCGGGTCTCGGCGGCCCGGAAGCGGACGGCGCGAAAATGCTGCCATGGGGCGCTGGTGTCGCCGTACCAGGCGTCGTTGGTCACGGTGACCAGCAGGGTCGCCCCGGCGCGCACCTGCTCCGCGACCTCGGCTGGGAAGACGACCTCGAAACAGACCGCCGGTCCGAGCAGCTGGTCTCCCCAGGGCAGCGGCGCGACGTCACTCCCGGCGACATAGGTGCCGGCGTTGCGGGCGATCTTCTGCAGAAAGAAGAAGGCCCTGGCCAACGGCACGTACTCACCGAAAGGCACCAGGTGGCGCTTGTCGTAGCGCCCCGCCACACCCTGCCGATCCAGCAGCAGGACCGAGTTGAAGTAGCCCTCCGGCCGCTCGTCGGTGGAGTTGAACAGCACCGGACAGCCGGCTGCCGCCAACTCCTTCAGATCTTGGCGCAGCTGCGGGCTGGCGCCCCAGGAGTGCGGCCAGGCGGCGCTCTCCGGCCAGACCAACAGCGCACCGGCCTCGTCGCAGGCGCGATAGGAGAGATCGAAGATCCGCCGGTACCCCTCCTGTGCGAGGACCGGGTCCCAGCTCACCAGGTTCTCTGTATTGGGCTGCAACAGTCGGACCGACACCGATGGGGCCGCTCTGCCGGCCGCGGGAGGGCCCAACGCTGGCCCGCCGTCGCCCCAGCGAGCGCCGATCGCCAGCGCCAGCAGGCAGGCGAGGATCGTCGCAACGCCGGCCAGTCGGCGCCGCCCCACCAGCGCCTCGACCGCGGCGACGTTGGCCAGCAGGAGCAGAAACGAGACGCCGTAGGCGCCGATCCAGGCGGCGATCGGCAGGGCGCCGGGCACCTCGGTCCACGCATAGGCGGCGAGGTTCCAGGGAAAACCGGAGAAAAGGTGCGCTCGCAGCCACTCCAGAGCCACCCAGAGGGCCGGCAGGCCCGCCATCGCGACAACTCCACCCCGCCGCCAGAGCGACCGGCCCAGGAACGCGAAGAGACCGTGAAACGCGCCCAGGTAGAGGCACAGCAGCAGGAGCGAGACCGCGGCCAGCCAGGTCGGCAGGCCGCCGTAGGTCTCCAGTGTCGGGCGGATCCAGGGGATCGCCACCAGCCAGTAGACGACACCGTGCAGCCAGCCGAGCGCCCAGCTGCGGGGGAGCCCCAGCAGCATGACCAGGGGACCCAGGGCCAACCACGAGGCCAGCGGCAGAGTCTCCCTGCCGAAGCAGAGCGCCCACAGCAGCCCACCGACCGACGCGAGCAGCCATGGCGCCAGGCGAGCTGTCGCCCCGGCTAACATTCAGCAGCCCGTGGTAGCTAGCCCGCCTGCGAAGTGACCCAGGTCTCGAGCCGGTACTCGCGCCGCAGCTGGTCGGCGATCTGTTGCGCCCTGGCCTCCTGCTGGTACGGCCCGACGCGCACGCGGTAGGTGGTGCGACCCCGGACGCTCTCCTCGATCAGGAATGCCGGATAGCCGCCGTCTCCGAGCCGGCGGACGAGCTTGTCTGCCTGGGCCGCATCGGGCGTCGAGAAGACCTGGATCACCCGTCCGGCCGCTGCCGTGGCGGCGCGCGCCGGCGTGGGTGCCGGCTCTCCGGGCGGCGGCTTCTGCAACTTGGCCACCGGTGGCGGCGAGGCGGGATCCTCAGCCGCCGGCGGCGGCCGGCGCGGCGGTGCCTCTTTCTGCGTCGCGCCAGGGCCCTCGCGCGGCGGCCCGTCGGAGAAGAAGTTCAATTCGGTCATCTGCGCCGCCGCCGGCTTGGCCGGCGACTCGCCGGCCGATGCCTCGAGCAGCCTATCGGGCCCGTCGCGGCGGCCGATCCAGACGCCCGACAGAAACGCCGCCACCAGACAGGTGAGCAGGACGACGAAGATCGTCAGTACCTGCCGGTTGGTGAGGGCTATCTCGTAGTAGCTCGACTCGTGATCCGCGCTCAATCAGTCTCCCCGCCAAACCTCTCCATGGCGCGCAGCAACTCGATGGGAATCGGGAACAGGATCGTCGAGTTGTGTTCCGCGGCGATCTCGGTCAGCGTCTGCAGATAGCGCAGCTGCAAAGCGGTCGGATTCCTGCTGATCGTATCGGCGGCCTCGGCGAGCTTGAGGGAAGCCTGGTTCTCGCCGTCGGCGTGGATGATCTTGGCCCGCTTCTCGCGCTCGGCTTCGGCCTGACGCGCCATCGAGCGCTGCATCTCCTGCGGCAGGTCGACGTGTTTGACCTCGACCGAGGAGACCTTGACCCCCCAGGGGTCGGTGTGAGCGTCGATGATCGACTGCAGCTTGTCGTTGAGCTTGTCGCGCTCCGACAACAGATGGTCCAGCTCGGCCTGGCCGAGCACCGAGCGCAGAGTGGTCTGGGCCATCTGACTGGTGGCGAACAGGTAGTTCTCCACCTCGACCACCGCCTTGATGGGATCGACGACGCGGAAATAGACGACCGCGTTCACCTTGACCGAGACGTTGTCGCGGGTGATGACGTCCTGCGACGGCACGTCGTGCACCACGGTGCGCAGCGACACCTTCACCATCCGGTCGATGGGCCACAGAATGAGCACCAGGCCGGGGCCCTTCGGCTGGCTGAGGATCCGTCCGAGACGAAAGACCACCGCCCGCTCGTACTCGTTGAGGATGTTGATCCAGCGGGTGAACAGGAACAACCCCAGGATCACGATAATGCCAAGAGGCAGAAAACCGGACATCAGGACTCCCTTTCCGTTTGGGTATCGGTATCGGTCGGCTTGACCCGCAAGGTCATGCCCTCGACCGCGGTGATCTCGACCATCTGGCCGGCGGCCACGGGGCTCTCGGCGAAAGCGTTCCAGATCTCGCCCCAGACAAACACCTTGCCTCGGGGATCGAGGTCGGTGCGCGCCTCCGCAATCTTGGTCACCAGACCCTCGGCGCCGGTTGTGATCCGCGAACGGTGCACCCGCACGACCATCCACAGCAGGAATGCCACCACTGCCGCCGCGAATACGGTGACCGCGAAGATGACGTCCTTGCTGACCCGGATCGCCGGGTCGGCACTCTTGAACAGCATCAGCGAGCCCAGCACCAACGAGATCAGCCCGCCAACGCTGAGCAGGCCATAGCTGACCACCTTGATCTCGGCGATGAAGAAGATGATCGCCAAGAGGATCAGGGCAATGCCGGCGTAGTTGACCGGCAGCACCGACAGGGCGAAGAAGGCCAGGATCAGACAGATGGCGCCCACCACGCCCGGCAGGATGGCGCCCGGGTTGGACAGCTCGAAGTAGAGGCCCAGCCCACCCAGGGTCATCAGGATGTAGGCGATGTTGGGATGCGCGATCGCCGACAGCAGACGCTGGAACGGCGACATCTCCAGGCTACGGATCTCCGCCTCCGCGGTGCGCAGGGTCAGCGGCTCGTCGCGGCCGGCCTCCAGGATGCGGCCGTCGAGCTTCGCCAGGAGATCGGTCATGTCGACCGCGATGAGGTCGATGAGACCGTTCTCCAGCGCTTCCTCGGCGGTGAACGACTTGCTCTCCACCACCGCCGACTCCGCCAGGTCGGGGTCACGGCCGTTGCGCGCCGCCAGGGAGCGAATCTGCGCCGCCGCGTCCTGCTCGACCTTCTCGCCCAGATCGCCTTCGACGTCCTCGCCCTGGCCACCCACCGGATGGGCGGCGCCGGTGTTGGTGCCTGGCGCCATGGCCGCCACATCGGCGGCCATGAGCAGGAAGAAGCCGGCCGAGGCGGCGTGGGCTCCGCTGGGCGATACGTAGACCACAACCGGCGTCTCGGCACCCAGCATCGCCTGGACGATCTCCCGCGTCGACGTCAGCAGCCCGCCGGGCGTCGACAGCTCGATGACGAAAAGATCGGCGCCGAGGCGATCCGCCGCGTCGAGCGACTCGGAGACGAACTCCAAGGCCACCGGGTGGATGATCGAGTCGACCGTGATCCGCACCACGCTGGGCGGCTTCTCTGACGCCTGCCCGAGGGCCAAAACGGCCACCCCGGCGAGGGCGCAGGCGAGCCCCAGTGTGCGGCGAAA
>CALZJC010000181.1:4724-12163 GCA_945787525.1 Thermoanaerobaculia bacterium
GCGGCGAAAACCCCTGCTCGCGTTGATCTTAGAGCGACGCATGTTCACAACTTGCCAGTATAGCCCCCGATACGAACGGCCACAACGGACTATTCACTGCAAACGCCGCGCCTGGAGGTGCCGGAGAGGCTTCTCCCCGGTGATCGTCTCGAGAAAGCCGGGCTAGAAGTTCGCTTCCAGCTCGAGCCGGACCGGCGCCAGACAGCGGCCCTCACCGCACGGCTGGAAGCTGACGATCAGCCGCGGCTGGGCCCCCGTCTCGCGCATCTCGCCGCGGATCGCGACCCGGCCCTCGTAGAGACGGATCGCCGGTTCCCCGCGAACCACCTGCCGCTCGATGCCGCGCGGAAAGGCCAAGCCGCGGGTCTCGAGGTCGTCGCCCGCCACCGTCGTCGCCCCGCTCAGCCCACCCTCGGTCTGCGGCGGATAGACGTGCCAGCCACGCTCGATCTCGAGCTCCAGAGTGAAGGCGCGCCAACCGTGCTCATCAGGCTCCTCGACATCGAGGCGTGCCGCGACCTTCGCTTCCGGCGAGTCGAGCGGTGGCGAATACGGATCGACAAAGAGATCGGCGCGGCTTTCGCGCAGGCGCTCGAAACGACCCGCGGCCACCGCCATCGTGCGCACCGCGGCCGGGTGCTCTCCCACCAGAGCGGAAAAAGCGCCCAGACAACGTTCTGCCGACCGCGCCCAGCGCGCTTCGCCGGTGCGCTCGGCCAGCTCGAGCAGATTGAGCGTCGCCACCGAGTTGGCCCCGGGCATCGCCCCGTCGAACACCTCCTTGCTGCGGTAGAGCAGGTCGTCGCGCTCTTCGGCAACGAAGAAGCCGCCCGCCGGATCGCCCAGCCGATCCGACTGCTCGGCCGCCAGCTCGACGGCGGCCTCGAGCCACCGGCTCTCGCCGCTCGCCCTATCGAGCGCCAGCAGACCCCGGATGAGGAAAGCGTAGTCCGATAGAAATGCGGCGGGCCCGGCCTGTCCCTGGCGCCAGGAGTGGATCAACGGGCCCCCGGGCGGCCGCATCGTCTGCAGCACGAACTCGGCCGCTCGCGTCGCCTGCCCCAGCAGCCCGGCGTCCTCGAGCGCCTCGCCGGCCAGAGCCAGTCCGGCGATGGCGGTCCCGTTCCAGTCGGCCAGCAGCTTGTCGTCGGTCAGCGGCCGCCGGCGCTTCCCTCGCGCCGCGAGCAGGCGCCCCCGCAGCGGCTCGATCTCGGCCAGCAGCTCGTCGCGGCTCCGGCGCCGCCGCTCCGCCTGCTCGGCCAGCGGTCGCGGCAGATGCAGCACGTACTCCCCTTCGAAGAACGGCGGCCCATCGAAGCCATAGAGCGGCGCCAGGAACCCGACCTCCTCCTCGCCGAGCACCTCCCGCAGCTGCTCGCGACTCCAGGCGTAGAAGGCGCCCTCGCGACCATCGGTCTCGGCGTCGAGGGCGCTCCAGAAGCCGCCCTCGGATGCCGTCAACTCGCGCGCCAGGAACGCGGCGGTCTCGCGGATCACGCGCTCCGCCTCGGGGTCCGCGCGCCGCCGGTACTCCAGCGCGTAGACCTCCAGCAGCAGGCCGTTGTCGTAGAGCATCTTCTCGAAATGGGGGATCTTCCACTCGCGGTCCGTGGCGTAGCGGTGGAAGCCGCCGCCCAGCTGGTCGTAGATGCCGCCGCGGGCCATGCGGTCCAGGGTCACCTCGAGCATCCTGGCGGCCTGCGGCTGGCCGCCGGCCAGCTCGTGCAGCAGGAAGAGGTTGCCCGGCGTCGGGAACTTGGGCGCCGAGCCGAAGCCGCCCCAGACGCCGTCGAAGCCTCGTTCCAGGTCGAGCAGCGAGCGATCCAGCGCCTCCGGTCCCGGCGGCCGGCCGGCCGGGCCGGCGCGGGCCTCCACCACCCGCCGCAGCGCCTCGCCCAGATCTTTCGCCTGCGCTTCGACGTCGCTCCGGCGCTCCTTCCAGGCGCCGGCCAGCGACGCCAGCACCGCGGGAAACCCCGGTCGACCGTAGCGGTCTTCGGGCGGGAAGTAGGTGCCGGCGTAGAACGGCAGCAGGTCGGGCGTCAGGAAGAGCGAGTTGGGCCAACCTCCCTGCTGGGTCATCAGCTGCGTCGCCGCCATGTAGATCTCGTCCAGATCGGGCCGCTCCTCCCGATCGACCTTGATGTTGACGAAGTCGCGGTTCATGCGCTCGGCGATCGCCGGGTCCGAGAACGACTCGCGCTCCATGACGTGGCACCAGTAGCAGGTCGAGTAGCCGACCGACAAGAAGATCGGCTTGTCCTCCTGCCGCGCCCGCCCCAGCGCCTCGTCCCCCCAGGGGTACCAGTCCACCGGGTTGTGGGCGTGCAGTCGGAGGTACGGGCTGCTGGCTTCGGCGAGGCGGTTGGCGGGGCCTTCGGACATCGGACTCTCCAGTTGTGGTTTCAGCGCCTCAACGCCCTCGACCAGCCAGCGGCCGGGCCAGGGAGAGGGCACGCAGGGGTCGCGAGTCTACCCCTGCCGCAGTGCGCTCATCTCTGCGTCGACCCAAACCGCCTGGATCTCCAGCGGCGCCCACTGTCCATACTCCGCCACACTCTCGCGACAGCTCTTATGAAACGTCGCTATACAGGGTGAGGTGCATGCTCCTCCACCGTACTGTCCGTCCCTCCGCCGACACGACCGCAACTGAGATCATCTGGCCTGGTCGCAGCAGCCGCCTGCTCGCGGCGCTCACGTCGCAGACAACGTCGAACTCCTCTCCCCCCTTTGTCGGCCGCCTGACCACCGCTGCACAGTGCGTTTCCTCAACGTCCGGTGAATCCGCCACTTCTGTGGAGTTCAGGAAGAGCCGCAACTCCACCTCGCTCTCGGCCATCACAGGCCCCATGCTCTGCACGCCACGCAACCGCAGAATTGCGCTCCTGAGGGCATCCATGCGGATCTCGCTCGGCAGAACAGCACCGGGGCCGGCTAGCGGCAGTGGATCGTCCAAACCTCCGAGCGCGACCGAGTAGATGTTCATGCTCTGTTCACCAACCAGAGCCATTTGCATCACTCGCTTGACTTCTTCAGTCGGCAGACCCTGGCCCAGCAGGTACATCATTTTGCAGACCGCTGCTTCCGGCGTCATGTCGACGCCGCTGACCACACCCCTCTGAAGCAGGCCAGCGCTCGCTTCATACAGGCCAAGCTCGACCATACCCTGCGGACACTGGGTTACGTTCACTACCACAACACCCTGCTCACATACCCCACCCACCGCTTCCAGAAACGCTCTGTTGCTGGGCGCGTTGCCCGTACCATAGGTCTTCAGGATCAGGCCCCTTACGGCATCCTCCTCGGCGCCGCCCTCTTCAACAAGGCGGCGCAGCACTCCGGGCTTGAATCCAGGAAAGATCTCCAGCACCATGACTCGAGAGTCCAACGAGGTATTCGCCGCAAAACGGCCCTCCGGGACTGCCCGGATCAACTTCTTGTCAACGACGACATGCTCACCCGCTGTCGCCAACGCCGGAAAGTTCGGCGACTCGAAGCCCGAATACCCCGATGCGCTCAGCTTTCGCGCCCGGTTCCCCCGCAGCAGGTAGTCACGGAAGAAAATGCACACTTCCGGAATCACCGGATACCCGAAAGTGTCTCCTCCGGCCAGTTGCAGCGAGGTAACCAGGTTCTGCGCCGCGTCACTCCGGGGTTCTACCAAGGGTCGCTGCGATCCTGTGAGGATCACGGGCTTCCCGAGGTTCTCGAGCATGAACGAAAGCGCCGACGCGGTGTAACACATCGTGTCCGTGCCGTGGACGACCACGAAGCCCGAGTAGTCTTCATAGTTGGCGGCGATAATGCGCGCGATCTCCTGCCAATGCTCCTGCTGCATCTGCGAAGAATCGATCAGCTGGGAGACTGCTCGGTACCCGACCTCTATCCCGAGAATCTCTGAGGCCAGGATCGGATGACCTGCGACAATCTCCTCCCACGACGCCGCTGGCACTAGTGGACTCAGGGGATTCCCGCGCTCCGCATGAACCATGCAGAGTGTCCCCCCCGTATTGACAATCAGGACTTTTCTAAGAACCACCGCCCAGACTCCTCCTCCGCGCGGTCAAGCCGACCCACCGACCCTTCCACCCAAAAGGTCCCTTTCGGCTTCGAGAAGCAGCCACGGCTGACCGGCGTACGCTTGCTCTGTCGGCTCGCCCTGGACCTCCCTCACGAGGTTCTTTTTTGCGCCTTGGCGCGCTTGATGTACGGGATGGGGTCGGGCGTCTTGCAGCCGGTCTCGCCATGGTCGACGGCTATCGGGCCGATCCGCCGAGCGGCGGCGATCGCCTTCTTCTCGAGCGCGGCGTTGCGCATGCCGATGGCGATCAGCGCCAGGTTCATGCTGTAGCGCACTCGATTCCCGCGGCCGTGCACCTCGCGCTCGATGGTCGCCAGCTGCTCTTCGAAGTACTTGTCTGGCAGCTCGTCGGCACGTCGTGTCAGGGATACCAGGAGATTCCAGGCCACCTGGCCGACAAACTCGGCCTTGCGGTCGCGCCACTGCTCGAACTTCCTCTGCACCAGACCACTGCGCGCCACGAGCACCGAGAAGGCGTCGGCGAGGACGTAGCTGTCGAGCTCGCGTGCCCAGCCGTCGAGCTGCCGCGAGGTCATCTCGGCTGGATCGGCTACCCTGGTCGCCAGTACGCAGGCGTCGTGGTTGCCGCTCTCCCAGAGCTTCAGCGCCAGGGCATGGTCGGTCCGGATCGCCTTCTCGAGCTTGCCCAGGTCGGCGTAGCTGACGCCGAACATCGGGCGGCCGACACCGTGCCGGCCATACACTTTGCGGTTCTGGGCGGTGCCTCTCGACCGCAGCTGCCGCATTGTCTCTCGGTAGTTCATCGTCCCCCTCTCCGGTGGGCCAGGGCCTGGAACGTCCGGCAATCCTCGGCGATCTCCACCGCCGGATCGATGCTGAGCGTTCCGGAGGGCGGCACCAACTGGTCGCGCCCTCGATCATCCCGGCTCCGCCGCCAGGACGCCGTCGTGTTCCAGGGCGGCAGGGTCTACCCGGACGGCGAGCACGCGTGCCTCGGCGCAGACCTCGCCGTTCGAGCCCACTTCGCATTCGAGCCACGTCTTGCGAGCGTCGGACTCGACGATGCGCGCCCGTACCTCGACGTCCCGGTCGATGGGCGTCGGCCGCCGGTAATCGACCCTGAGCGACCCGGTGACGTACCAGATCAGCGCGCCTTCGCCCAGCCGCCGCCCCTCACGGCGGTAGGCGTCGGCGATCGCCGTACAGACTGCATGACAGTCGATCACCGTCGCGATGATGCCGCCATTGAGAACACTCCGCGGCCCGGCGGCCTGGTGCGCCTGGGGTCGGAAACGGCAGACCGACTCGGCCTCGCCCGACCAGAAGCTCTTGATGCGCAGCCCGTCCCGGTTGCCGGCTCCGCAGCCGAAGCAGTGGTTGCCGGGCATCCGGTCCTGGAAGGCGATCTCGTCCACGTCTCGGTGCGAGTCCGGGGTGCTCATACCCTGGCGGGCAGAGACTCGGCATAGCGGGCGCCGCGCTCGGCCCACGCCCGGAGATCGCCATCCGAGACCAGGCCATCCGAGGACACGTAGACGAGGCCGCGCAGCGGCCGGCCGGTGAGGTCCATCTCGCGGACGTGCGGCTCGTGCAGGGCCGCCTCGTAGCTCTCGCGGCCGACCCGAACCATCAGTTCCTCGCCCACCACGCCGCAGCACATGTTGCCGCGCAGCAGAAAGGCCAGGCCGCCGAACATCTCGCGCTCGGTGACGCCTGGGAAGATCGTCAGGAGTCCGCGAAGCCGTTCAGCGAGCTGCTCGTCGTAGGCCATACCGATGAGGAACCGGATTCTACAGGGTCGACCCTCGCCGGTCGCGAGCGACCCGGGCGTTGCCGCCGACGAGCGGTCCCGCCGGTGCAAAGCGCAGGCGATCGGCGTTCACGGACGGCTCTCCTCGATCGTCTTTCGGCCCGACCTCAGCCGCACAGCGTGTTGAACTGCAGGAGCGCGGTCTGGCCCGCCGAGACCCGCGTCACCTGGGGATTCAAGTCGGTGACGCAGTTGGGCGCCTTGTCCAACTGCTCGACCAGGTAGGTGCCCGCCGGCACCGCGAACGCGACCTGGCCGTCAACAGCCACCGCCTGACGCTGGTCCTCGCCTTCGCCGCTGACCCGGATGGTGTAGCCGTCCGGGTCGAGGTTGTTGCCGATGGTCGTCACCCCCACCCGGATGGCGCCGATCTCGATCGTCAAGCTCGAGTCGCAGCCCACCAGCAGCAGGGCCGCGCAGAGCAGGAAGGGCAAAGAGAGGCTGATTCTGTTGAAATTCTTCCGGTTCATTCTGCGCTCCTCCCTGAGCGGCGCCTGGGTCGGGGCTGTCGGCCCGCCGCTAGCCTACCCTACCGCCTTGGCCGCGGTGTGCCGCGGAGCGGCGGCCAGCCAGCCGAGCAGCCGGGTCTCGAGCTCCAGCTCGCCCGGGAACGCCACGTGGCCCGCGTCCGGGTGCCATAGGACAGTGAAGGCGGCCGGCCGGCCCTCCTGGGCGCGGCGGCCCGACACCCGCCCCAACCCACCGTTCATCGCCCCGATCTCGGCGTGGCACGGCAGATACGGCTCAATGGCGCGAGGCGTTATCACCGGATCGATCTCGGAGGCGATGAGCAGACAGGGTATCCGCAGCCGATCCAGACCCTCGGCGGCGCTGGCCCGAGCGTAGTAGTCGTCGGCATCGGCAAACCCGAAGCGGGGCACGACGGTAAGTGTGTCCCAGCCGCGGAACGTGCGGGCTCGCCGGATGGTGTCGTAGGAGCTCGGCAGGCGGACGCCGGCGCTCTCGAGCTCGAAGAAGCAGCGCCGCAGATGGCGCAGAACCCAGTAGCGGTAGAGCGCTCTGCTCGGCAGGTCGAAGTCCTCCGAGACGGGCCGGAGATGCAGAGGCGAGCAGACCGCCGCCACCGCGCCGACCCTCGGATCCTCCACCTCCGCCGCGAAGCGCAGGGCGACGTGGCCGCCCATCGAGTAGCCGAGGACCGCGATCCGGTCGTAGCCCTCGAGAGCGCGATCGCTCACCGCCGCGTGCAGCTCGGCGGTCAGGCCCCCATGGTAGAAATCGCCCGCCCGGGCGTCGGCACCTCGCAGGTTGAGGCGCAGCGTGTCGAGGCCGAGCGCGAAGGCCACCTGCGCGGCGCGCAGCAGGTACGGGCTTTCGGCGGAGCCGCCCAGACCGTGTACGAGGATCACCAGAGTGGTCCCCTCGCCGGCCCGGGTCAGCCGGCCGGTCACGTCGATCCGGCCGGTTGTCGGATCCTCCAGCGCGCCCAGCCAGCGCTCGGCCGCCGGCGCCGCCGGCGGCCGCAGGAGATTGACCAGCAGATGGCCGATGGTGCGCAGGTGGCCCGCCACTCGCCGCGCTGGGTTCGCCATCGTAGTCGTTCCCGGATGAGCTCGGTCGCCTATC
>CALZJC010000182.1 GCA_945787525.1 Thermoanaerobaculia bacterium
GGCGTCATGATGGCCATCTTCATGGCCAACGCCGGCGGCGCCTGGGACAACGCCAAGAAGTTCATCGAGAGCGGCGCCCACGGCGGCAAGGGCTCCGACGCCCACAAGGCGTCGGTGGTCGGCGACACCGTCGGCGATCCGTTCAAGGACACCGCCGGCCCGAGCTTGAACATTCTCATCAAGCTGATGTCCGTCGTCGCGCTGGTGATCGCGCCGTTGCTGGTCTAGCGCGGGCTGCTGGCAGCCCGCGACTGGCGCTGATGGCCGGGTCGAGGTAGAATCGGCGATTCCAGACGGCCGGCTTCGGCCGGCCGTCGCCACTCAAACCTCTCTGTTCCCGCTCCAGCGGGGACCGAACAGGCCGTAGGGAGGGCCCCCGACAATGGGAAAGTACGAGATCGTCTTCATCGCCGATCCACGTCTGTCCGAAGAAGACGTGGTCGCCCTGACTGACGAATACAGAGGCATGCTGACCGCCAGCGGCGGTACCGTCACCAAAGAGGAGAGCTGGGGCAAGAAACGGCTCGCCTATCCGATCCACAAGCTGAGTGAGGGCTACTACGTGCTCTACAACGTCGAGCTCGAAAGCGGCAACCCGTTCCCCGAGGTCGAGCGGCGGTTGGAGCAGAGCGACAAGATCCTGCGCTATCTCACGGTGCGCCTGGATGGCGGTCGGTTGCGCGAGCGCCCCGACCGCTCCATGGCCGGCAAGGCCGCGAGCGATCAGGAGGAAGGCTGATGGGACGACGAGGAGGCAAGAAGTTCTTCGTTCGGCGACGCAAGGTGTGCCGCATGTGCGCCGAGAAGCGGGACACGGTCGATTACAAGGATCTGCGCTTTCTGCAGCAGTACATCGTCGAGCGCTCCAAAATTCTGCCGCGGCGGATCTCCGGCACGTGCGCCAAGCACCAACGGATCATCCAGCAGGCGATCAAGCGAGCGCGCCATCTGGCGATGCTGCCGTTTACCACCGACTAGGAGTCGTTCCATGAATGTCATCCTGATGCGCGACTTGCGCCATACGGGCCACCGCGGTGAGGTGGTCGACGTGAAGCCGGGCTTCGCCCGCAACTACCTTTTCCCCAAGGGGCTGGCCCTCGAGGCGACGCCCGGCAACCTGAAGGTCTTCGAACAGCAGCGCGAGAAGATCGATGCCCACCACGCCAAGGAGCGCGACGAGGCGGCGCGGATCGCCGCCCAGCTGTCCGCGATCCGGATCAAGATCGCCAAGAGAGTCGGTGAGAGCGAGACGCTCTACGGTTCGGTGACGGCTACCGATATCGCCGACGGGCTGGCTGCCAAGGGGGCCGAGGTGGACCGCCGGCGGATCGATCTGGAAGGCGGGATCAAGACCCTGGGCGAGCACCCGGTGCGCGTCCACCTGCATCCCGAGGTGGTGGCCGAGGTGATCGTCGAAGTCATCGCCGAGGAGTAGTGGCCCGCGCCGACGAACCTCCCGAGTCCTCGATCGAGCCCCTGATCGAGAAGTTTCTCGGCGAGGCGCCAACCCAGGAACTGGAGGATTGGCGGCGGCTCTGGGAAGCCGATCGCGCCTTTCCTCTTCGCAGCCACCGCGGCCTGGTCGGCCGCCTGGTGGTGGCGTTCAAACGCCTGCTGCGGCCGCTGGTCAAGCTGCCCCAGAACGATCTCTGGGAACGCCAGCGGACGTTCAACCTGGTGCTCCTCAACATGCTCGAGGCGCGGCGCGACCGGCTAAACCGTCACCGCGACCAGCTGCGGGACCTGCACAAGGCTCGCCAGGAGCTGCTGCACGACCTGCGGCAGGTGCGCGACGATCTGCTGCGCGACGTGCGCAACCACGAGCGCCGCATCATCGACCTGGAGGGAGTTCGCCGCGAGGGCATGGAGGCGATCATGCGCCACGTGGACGCCCTCTTCGCGGTGATCGACCAGAAGTTCGACCGCTACCGAGAGGACAACCGCCAGATCTGGTCGCGACTGGGCAGCCTGCTGGCCGTCGCCGAGGGAGCCGAGCCGGTTGACGGTGCGGCCTCGGCGCCCGAGCTGGCGGCCGCCTATCGAGAACGCCAGTACCTCGAGCTCGAAGAGCGCTTTCGCGGCGTCGAGGAGGAGATCGCTCGCCGGGTCGCCATCTACCTGCCGTATCTCGAGCGCGGAGAGGTGCTGGATCTCGGCTGCGGTCGCGGCGAACTGCTGGCTCTGCTCGGCGAGCGCGGCGTCGCCGCGCGCGGTGTCGACGCCAGTGACGAGATGGTCCGCCGCTGCCGCGAGCAGGGTCTCGAGGCCGAGCATGGGGATCTGCTGGGGGAGCTGGAAAGGGCGCCCGAGGAGAGCCTCGGTGGGGTCATCTCATTGCATGTGATCGAGCACCTGCCGTCGGCCACGCTGCCGCGGTTGGCGGCGCTGGCCTGGCGCGCGCTGCGTCCGGGCGGCGTCCTGATCCTGGAGACCCCCAACCCCATGAGCCTGGTGGTGGCGGCGCGCAACTTCTGGCTCGACCCGACCCATCAACGGCCGGTGCATCCGGAGATGTTGAGCTTCTGTCTCGAGCAGGCGGGCTTCAACCCGATCGAGCGTCTCGATCTGCGGGCGTTCGACGACGGGCAGCGGCTGCCGGAGCTGGCGATGGCCGATCTCGATGCCGAGATGCGCCCGCTGGCCGAGCAGGTCAACCGGCTGCGCGATCGCCTCGACGACCTGCTGTTCGGCTTCCAGGACTACGCGCTGGTGGCCACCAAGCCGGCACCGGGTCTCGGCACCTGAATCGCCGGGCTCAGTTTCAGCTCAGACTCTCGCAGCTCGCCCTTTGTTCTCGCACTCGAGTAGCCCGGGCCGGTATCCTCGCCGGGCGGGTCAGCTCGACTCCTTTTCCTTGTCGGAGGCTTCCCAGGCCTCGCGCACGATCTCCCAGTCGGCGACGTCCTCGGGCATGTTCTCGCCCGCCTTGGCGAGATAGAAGACCCGCTGCTGATACCAGGGAAGAGCCAGGATCTCACCCCAGCGCGGGTCGTACTGGCGGGCCGGCTCGGTGCCGCGGACAAACGACTCGACGAGGACGGCCGCGGCGCCCGGCGCCGCGGCCAGGCCCGAGAAGTACTCCACCGGGACTTCGACGATATCGGGAGGCATCGTGAACGTCTCGCCGCTGGCCAGCCAGCCGGCCTCCAGCCCGGCCTCGATCAACTCCAGCCAGACCGGTAGGGCCGCCTCGGCGCCGGTCATGTTGCGGCCGATGCGGCGATTTCGGTCGTGCCCGATCCAGACCAGCGCGGTGTATCGCGGCGTAAAGCCGACGAACCAGGCGTCGGTGTAGTCGTCGGTCGTGCCGGTCTTGCCGGCCAGCGCCAGCGGCAGCTTGGCGGCGGCCTGGGCGGTGCCCCGGTCGACCACGCCTTCGAGCATCCCGGTCAGCAGGTAGGCGGTCTGGGGCTCCATCGACTTGTAGGCGCGCGGGCTGTTCTGTTCCAGGACGCGTCCGCTGCCGTCGCTGACCCGTTCGATGAGGTAGGGCTCCACGTACAGGCCGTGGTTGGCGATGGCGGCGTAGCCGGCGGCCAGCTCGAGCGGCGTCAGCGAAGCCGCACCGAGAGCCAGGCTCGGGTACGGCGGCAGCTCCGACGAGATGCCGCAGCGGCGGGCAAAGTCGACCACCTGTTCCGCCCCGACCAGATCCAGCAGCTTGACGGCGGTGACGTTGATCGACAGCTCCAGCATCCGGCGCAGAGTGATGATGCCGTAGTAGCGCGGGTAGTAGTTGCGCGGGCTGTAGTTGAAGACGTTGTTGGCGCCGGCAAACACGGTCGGCCCGTCGAACAGGGTGTCGGCGGGGGTGAAGCCGCTCTCCAGAGCGGCGCCAGCGACGAACGGCTTGAAGGCCGAGCCGACCTGCCGACGAGCCTGGGTAACGCGGTTGAACTTGCTGCGCTCGAAGCTCCAGCCACCGACCATCGCCCGCACTGCGCCGGTGGCCGACTCGAGCACCACCAGGGCGCCCTCGAGCTCCGGCTCCTGCTCGAGCACCAGCGTCGGCGGCTGCCCGTCCTGTTCGGCCGGCTGCCAGCGAAACCAGGCGACGTCGCCTCTGCCAACCAGCTGTGAGGCCCGTTGCCGGCGGGTCCAGGCGAAACCGGCCGGTGCCAGCTCGTGGACCGCATCGACGAGGCGCACCTGTGCGGTGCGGTCGGAGCTCAGCACGATCCCCTGCACCCAGCCGGCGGTGTCGTCGGCCGAGCGACTCCAGGCTTCCAGGTGATGGGTCTCGGGCTCCTCGCCCTCCGCCAACCGGCGGATCGGCCCGCGCCACCCCTGCCGGTGATCGATGCGCACCAGACCGCCGCGCAGCGCCGTTTCGGCGGCGAGCTGAATCGGCGTGCTGAGAGTGGTGGAGACCTGCAGGCCCTGCTCGAGCAACATGTCGCTGCCATAGCGGGCCTCCAGATCGCGCCGCACCTCCTCGCCGAAGTAGGCCGCCCTCCGCGACTCGCGGCGGCGTGGCACCACGCCGAGCGGTTGTGCGATGGCCTCTTCGTACTCTGCCGGGGAGATGTAGCCGTCCTCGAGCATGCGCCGCAGGACGTAGTCGCGGCGGCCGCGCACCAGGTCGGCCTTGGCGTAGGGGCTGTACGCCGAAGGCCGCTGCAGGATCCCGGCGAGCATCGCGACCTGGGGAGCCGTCAACTCGGCGGCGGGGACGTCGAAGTAGGACCGCGCTGCCGCTTCGATGCCGTAGTTGCCGTGGTTGAAGTACATCAGGTTGCAGTAGAGCGTCAGGATCTGATCCTTGCTGAAGTTCTTCTCCAGCTCGACCGCCAGCAGGGCCTCCTCGACCTTGCGCCGCCAGGTCTTGCCGGGAGTCAGAAAGAGGCGCCGCGCCAGCTGTTGGGTTATCGTCGAGCCGCCCACGACGCGGTCACCGCGCCGACCTTCGACGATGTTCTTGACCACGGCGCGCAGAATGCCGATGGGGTCGACGCCGCCGTGCTCGAAGAAGTTGCTGTCCTCGGAGGCCAGGATCGCCTGCCGCACCAGCTCGGGAAGGTCTTCATCGGCCAGCAGAATGCGGCGCTCCCGGGCAAAGGTGGCGAAGCGCTTGCCGTCGGCGTCGAAGAGCTGGGTGATCAGGGCAGGTTGGAAGTCGGCGATGGAGTCGACCCGCGGCATCTGGATCAGGGCGCCGGCGCCGACACCCGCGAGACCGCCCAGAAACAGGGCGAGGCTCAACGGCACGCCGATGGCCAGCAGGCGTCGGCCGCGCGGCGAGAGGCGGCGCCAGGAATCGGCGATCTTGCGGGCGCCACGGGCGAGCCGGCCTCTTCGCATCGGCTCATTATAGGGCTCCCAGCGCCGCCGGAAGGTTGAGAGGTTGCCTGGTGGGTGATAGAAACCGAGGCGGGAAACCGATGACGATCGAGCCTCACAGCCAGGGCCCCCAGGGCCAGGGCACCGACCAACCGCAGCCGTTCTCGGGCGGCCCCCAGACGGCCCCCGGCGGCTGCAGCCGGCCGCTGCTGATCGGTTGCGCCGTCACGGTGGTCCTGCTGGGATTACTTCTGCTCGGCTTCCTTTGGAAGGCACGGGATCTGATGCCTGCTCTCTTCCGCTGGTCGTTGGACCAGTTCGAGCAGCAGGTCGCCGGCAATCTGCCGGCGGAGTTCAGCGACGCGGAACGCCAGCGGCTGGCGGACGCCTTCGACGCGGCGGCGGCGGCGGTGGAGGACGGCAGCGCCGACCCCGGGGCACTGCAGCGGCTGCAGGGTGAGCTGCTCGACGTGGCGAGGTCCGGCCGGTTGAGCCGCCGACAGGCGATCGGGCTCATCGAGTCTCTGGAGGCGGTGGCGGGGCAGAGAGCCCCGCCAGCGGCTCCCGAGGCGTTGCCGGAGGTCGGCGAGGAGCCGATGCCGCAGGCCCTCTGCGCGCCCTCGTCGCGCGACTCTCACGACCGGCTCCTGGCCGCCTGACCGTGGACCGCTTCGAGCTTGTCTCCGCGTTCGCTCCCCAGGGCGATCAGCCGGAAGCGATTCGCCAGCTGGTGCGCGGTGTCGAGGACGGGGTGCGCGAACAGGTCCTGCTGGGGGTGACCGGCTCGGGCAAGACTTTCACCATCGCCGAGGTCGTGGCGGCGGTCAACCGGCCGGCACTGATCCTGTCGCACAACAAGACCCTGGCGGCGCAGCTCTACCAGGAGTTCCGCAGCTTCTTTCCCCACAACGCCGTCGAGTTCTTCGTCTCGTACTACGACTACTACCAGCCCGAGGCCTACGTGCCGCAGTCCGACACCTACATCGAGAAGGAGGCGACGATCAACGAGGAGATCGATCGCCTCCGGCTGCGCGCCACCAAGTCGCTGTTCGAGCGGCGCGACGTGCTGATCGTGGCATCGGTCTCATGCATCTACGGCCTCGGCTCGCCCGACGCGTTCTACGGCATGCTGCAGTTTTTCCGCGAGGGCGATGACGGTGGTCTGGACGGGGCTCTCCGGCAGCTCGTCGAGATGCAGTACACGCGCACCCAGATGGACCTGTTCCCGGGCAGCTTCCGCGCCCGCGGCGACGTGCTCGAGGTCTTTCCGGCCTACGAAGAACGGGGTATCCGGATCGAGTACTTCGGCGACGAGATCGAGCGGCTGGCCCGGTTCGACATCCTCACCGGGGACGAGCTGGAGCGCGTCGATCGTGTCGCGGTGTATCCCAAGACCCACTACGTGACGCCGCGCGAACGCATGCTGCAGGCGATCGCCGCCATTGGCAAGGAGCTCGAGGAGCGGCTGGCACAGCTGGAGGCCGAGGGCAAGCTGCTCGAGCGTCAGCGGTTGGAGCAGCGCACCCGGTTCGACCTCGAGATGATGCGCGAGATCGGCTACTGCCACGGCATCGAGAACTACTCGCGGCACCTCTCCGGCCGGGCGCCGGGGGAGGCACCGCCGACGCTGCTCGACTACCTGCCGGACGACTTCCTGCTGATCGTCGATGAAAGCCACCAGAGCGTGCCCCAGGTGCGCGGCATGTACCACGGCGATCGGTCGCGCAAGGAGACTCTGGTCGAGCATGGCTTCCGCCTGCCCAGCGCGCTGGACAACCGGCCGCTGACCTTCGAGGAGTTCGATGCCCGCGTCCAGCAGCGGATCTACGTCTCGGCCACGCCGGCGCCCTGGGAGCTCGAGCGCGCCGGCGGGGTGGTTGTGGAGCAGGTCATCCGTCCCACCGGGCTGCTCGACCCGCTGATCGAGCTGCGGCCGGCGAAGGGCCAGGTGGATGATCTGCTGGCCGAGCTGCGCCAGGTCATCGCGGGTGGCTGCCGGGTCCTGGTGACCACCCTGACCAAGCGCATGTCCGAGGAGCTGACCCAGTATCTGACCGAGCTGGGGGTCCGCGTGCGCTATCTGCACAGTGACATCGAGACCCTGGAGCGGGTGGAGATCCTC
>CALZJC010000183.1 GCA_945787525.1 Thermoanaerobaculia bacterium
CGAGGAAGAAATCCGGAAAGAGATCGCCCGCCGGATCGACGGCGTAGGCGTCGAGATCTTCGACGCCGGCCGCCGCCAGCACTTCGTCGTCGATGAAGAAGTTGCCGGTGCACGCCCGGCTGTCACGGGTGAGGACCTCGTACGCGGCGTCGGCGACGATCTGCGGCTTGCGGGTGTTCTCGGCCCGCACCCGGTCGCCCAGCATGGCCAGGGCGGCGGTCTGGATCGCGGTCCGCGGCCAGAGCGCGTTGACCGCCACTCCGGCGGCGCGAAACTCCTCAGCCATGCCCAGGACCCAGAGGCTCATGCCGTACTTGGCGAGGGTGTAGGGGGCGTGATCGCGGAACCACCGGGGATTCAGGTTTGGTGGCGGCGAGATGTTGAGAATATGAGGGTTGGCGGCGCGCTGGAGGTGCGGCAGACAGGCCTGCGAGCAGAGGAAAGCGCCGCGGGCGTTGACCGACCACATCAGGTCGAGCTTCTTGACCGGAGTGTCCAGCGTGCCGGCGAGGTAGATGGCGCTGGCGTTGTTGATCAGGATGTCGACGCCACCGAACTCGTCGGCGGCGCCGGCGACCGCCGCCCGAACCTGCTCTTCGTAGCGGATGTCCGTCTGCACGGCGAGAGCGCGGCCGCCGGCGGCGCGGATCTCCTCGGCGGCGGTGTGGATGGTGCCCGGCAGCTGTGGGTGGGCATCGACGGTCTTTGCCGCGATGACGATCGCGGCGCCATCCGCCGCCGCCCTGAGGGCGATCGCCTTGCCGATGCCCCGGCTGGCGCCGGTGATGAACAGTGTCTTGCCGTCCAGATTCGCCATCAGTCGTCGGCCTCCAGGTCCTCGAGCTCGTGCATCATCGGGTCTCGGGCGACCCGATAGTAGTGCTGTGAGCCGTAGAAGGCGAAGTTGCGCGCTCGGGCGGTGTACAGGCAGGCGTAGGAGTCGAGCTGCCCGGCGAAGCGCGTCTTGCTCGTGCCCTGCTTGAACAACGAGCCCCAGTAGGGGTGGTAGGCCGCGTCGAGCTGTTCGGCGCTCTCCGCCAGCTGTCGGAGGCCCCGGCGATGGCGGCGTCCTACGTCGGCGAACCGTTGCCGCCAGGCCTCGAGGTCGGCCCTGTCGAACGCCGCGGTGGTCTCCGCGAGCGAGCCGCCCAACGCCACCTGATCGCGAACATGGTCGAGCTCGTGGCCGAGCGTGCCGAGCTCGCGCATGAGTTGGATATGGCGTCCACTCTGCCGGCCGAGCTCGAGGCGGGCGCAGATCTCGGCCTCGAGCTCGCGCACGATCAGGGCGATCCGCCAGGTCGACTCCTGTTTCGAGGTGACGGCGTCGCCGTAGATGTGGTCGCCGACGTATAGCACCTGCTCTCCGGGCAGGTCGATCCGTCGCATCAGACCCTCGAGACAGCCCCCGCTGTAGCTGCCACCCCATTCGGGCAACTTCGCCTCTCCCTTCGGCTCGCCGTCTCTGTCGAGGCTCGTGAAAGGCCGGTCGTGGCGAAAGAAGTCCGGCTTGCCCGCCTCGACGATCACCAGGTCGAACAGCTGGCGCCAGCTCTCGAGGCCGGGCAACAGGCCGTCGAAGAGAAAGGAGCAGAGGCCGCTGGCGTACTCCCAGTTGGAGTTGGTCAGCAGGATGAGCGGCCGTCCGCCGAGGCGCAGCCGCAGCAGGGCGATCGCCAGCAACCTGTCGCGGCGCAGGTAGCGGTCGGTATCGGCCAGGACCCGCGACTTGAGGGTGCCTGCGGCGTGGACCCAGTCGATCGCCGCCCGGACGTCTTCGAACAGCCGTGGGTAGCCGCGCTCGGCCAACGCCGGCAGCGTCTTGCTGGCCTCGACCAGCTCGGCGTAGATATTGGTCTCGGGCAGCTCGAAGAGGCTGTCGATGTGGTAGAAGCGGCCGCTTGCCGGCTGGATCGGCTCATAGCGGTAGAGCCGCTTGAGCTCGTCGCGATTCAACCGCTCGCGGCCGAAGTAGGCCAGATTGACAAAGCGATGGCGGCTCATGCGCAGCACGGTGCCGGCCTGCTTGTCTATCAGCAGGCCACGCTGCGGAAAGTCGGGCCGGAAGCCGAGGTCGCGAACCGCGGCAGGATGACCGTGGTGCTCGATCAGCCGCTCGATCGTCAGATCGAACATCAGGCGCTCGAACGGTAGCCGCTGGTAGTCGGCGAGAGTCCAGTCGAGATCGAAGCCGACACAGCGCACGCTCTCCATGCGCAAGGTGCGGTTGACGAAGATGCGCTGCTCCGACTGCGGCTCACCGTCGCTCGTCATATGGCGCAACAGCTCGGCCTGCACCTCGTCAGGCAGGCGCCGTTCGCTGGGGTGGGGTGCTTGTGTGCGGCTCAAACGCGGGCTCCAGACGGGCGATTCTACGGGTGAAGCCGGGCGCAGACCGCGGGCAGGAGATCTTCGGCGGCGGCGGCGAGGGTCTCGATCCCGGTCCAGGATGGCTGTGAGTCGCCCCCGGGGTCGACCGACAGCCGCGGTACGCCGCGCCGCATCGCCGTCCCCACCAGCAGCTCGGTAACGCCGACCGAGAACGAAGTACCGATGAAGATCATCAGCTCCGCGAGGTCGGCTGACCGCTGGACTTCGTCGAACCGGTAGTCCTCGTGCTCGCCGTACATCTCGTCGAAGAACAGCACATGCGCTCGCAGCAACGCGCCGCATTCCGGGCAGATGGGCAGATAGCGACGCTCGGGGCAACGGCGGAAGCGGGTCAGATCGATCTCAGAGCGGTCCAGCGAGCCCGCCGGCGCCGCGTTGCGGCAGCCGTGGCGGGAGCAGCGCAGGCGGTCGGAGCTGCCGTGGACCTTGATCAGCCGGCGGGATCCGGCATGCTCGTGCAGCGTGTCGATGTTCTGGGTCACCAGCAGGAACTCCCCACCTCGCGCCACCTGCCAGCGCTCGAGCTCGGCCAGCGCCCGGTGGCCGGGGTTCGGTCTGGCTCCCTCGAGCCGCTCGAAGCGACGCAGGTACCAGCTCCACTGGGCCACCGGATCCAGCTCGAACGTGCGGCGCGTCGCCAGAGCGACGTCGCTCTGCTTCCAGACCGCCTCCGGCTCGCGGCCGCGAAAGGTCGGTATGCCGCTCGCCTGACTGGCGCCGGCGCCGGTGACCACCAGGATCAGGCCGCGGCCGGCCAGCCGGATCGCTTCCAGCAGCCGGCTCACCAGGGCGTTTTGGGCGGCGCTAGACAGGAGCCGATGATAGCATCCGGCCTTCCCGCCAGACGTCGGTCTGGCTTCTACCGCTCGCTCCTCGAAAGCCCTCCCAATGGTCCCGGAGTTCTGGCACGGACGCTCCGTATTCGTCACCGGGCACACCGGCTTCAAGGGCGGCTGGCTGAGCCTCTGGCTGCAGCGGCTCGGGGCTCGGGTGGTCGGCTACTCGCTGCCGCCGCCGACCACGCCCAGCCTGTACACCGTTGCCAGCGTGGGCGACGGCATGGAGAGCCTCGAGGGCGACGTGCGCGACGCGGAGAGGCTCTCCGCAGCGCTGCGCCGGGCTCGGCCGGAGGTGGTCTTTCACCTGGCGGCGCAGGCGATCGTGCGTACCGGCTACGAGGAGCCCGTGGACACCTACGCCACCAACGTGATGGGTACGTGTCACCTGCTCGAGGCCGTGCGGCAATGCCCCGGAGTGCGCGCCGTCGTGGTGGTGACGAGCGACAAGTGCTACGCCGATACCGGCGACCGAACCGCCCACGGCGAGGGCGATCCGATGGGCGGCCACGATCCCTATTCCAGCAGCAAGGGCTGTGCGGAGTTGCTCACTGCCGCCTACCGGCGCTCGTTCCTTTCCGCCGCGGGCGGCGACCAGCAGACGGTCGAGGTCGCCACGGCGCGGGCCGGCAACGTCATCGGGGGCGGCGACTGGGGCGACCACCGGCTGGTGCCCGACGTGGTGCGCGCCATTGCCGCCGGCGAGCCGGTGAGAGTCCGCTCGCCGCGGGCGGTCCGTCCCTGGCAGCACGTGGTGAACCCGCTGTCGGGCTATCTCCTGCTGGCCGAAGAGCTCTGCGGTCGAGGCTCGGAGGTCGCGGATGGGTGGAACTTCGGCCCCGGAGAGCAGGACTGCCGGCAAGTCTCTTGGCTTGTCGATCGCGTCGTCCGGCGCTGGGGTGACGGCGCCAGCTGGCAGAGCGAGCCGCATCCCGGCTTCCACGAGACCAGCTTTCTGATGCTCGACTGCGCCAAGGCCCGGGCGCGGCTGAACTGGCGGCCGCCGGTGGAGCTGGAGACCGCCGTGGACTGGCTGGTCGACTGGTACCGCTCGCACGCGTCGGCCGGCGATGTTCGCGCCCTCACACTCGAACAGATCGCCGAGACCCAGAGGCGTCTGTCGGGCTAGGTCGAGCTAGCCTGCACTCCTCACCAAGCGTCTACTCCAACGCCGTGGGCGCCTGAATCCAAGGCGTTACGCCGCTGAGATAAACCGGGAAGTTGTGGATCGACCCGCGCTGAGAAAGTCAGGATCTTCGACGAGACGGAGGAAGCCGAGATTGAGAGCCGGCGCCCTGAAAGCACTCACCGCAACGATCGCCTTCGCCCTCGGATTGGGTCTGGCGGAAGTGGCTCTGCGCCTGCTGCCCCCGGGAGGCGAGAGCTTTCGCGACACCCAGGTAGTGGCGCGCAGCAGCTCGCCGCGCTCGCTGCCGGACTGGCGGA
Organism: Thermoanaerobaculia bacterium; assembly: GCA_945787525.1. Taxonomy (GTDB): domain Bacteria; phylum Acidobacteriota; class Thermoanaerobaculia; order Multivoradales; family JAHEKO01; genus CALZJC01. The sequence continues at coordinate 4,674 of CALZJC010000183.1, forward strand.
GCCGCCTACCGCCGGGCCCCAAGCCCGCCGGAGTCTTCCGCATCCTCTCTCTTGGAGACTCTTTCGCCTGGGGAGACGGCATCCATTCGGAAGACGCCTATCCCGACCGGATCGAGCGCCGGCTCAACGATCCGCGCACCGAGGCCCGTCTCCAGGTGGTCAACTGGAGCCGTCCCGGCTGGAACTCCGAGCTCCAGTGGCACAGTGTTCGACACAACTTCGAGAACCTGGAACCGGACCTCGTCCTCATCGGCTTCGTTCTCAACGACGCCGAGCCGTCAGATCCCCTATCCGCGCGGTCCTTGACCGCGCCGTTGTCACGACGGTCGCCCAGACACCCTGTCAGCCGGCAGCTGCACCGCTACAGCTTGCTCTATCGCGTCCTCTGGGAGCGCTTGGAGAACACCCGGCAGCGCCGCGCGTTCTCCACCTACTACCACGCCCTGTACGAGAGCAAGGGCTGGTTGAGAGCGCGCCAGGCCCTGCAGGCCCTCCACGATCGGGCCGAGACTCGCGGTGTGCCAGTGGTCCTGGTGATCTTTCCCGTCTTCGACAGCCAACTCGATGACCGCTACCGCTATGCCGATCTCCACCGCACGGTGAAGAGAGCCGGCCGGAAGATAGGCATGCGCACCCTCGATCTACTGCCCACCTTCCGCGGCGTGGACGCCAATCGCCTGGCGAACCGCCCTTTCACCGACCCCCATCCGAGCGAACTGGCGCACCGTATGGCGGCCGATCGAATCGCTCGGTACCTGTACCGAAAGGGACTCCTGCCGGTCCGGGAAGACCACCCCCAGAACGCTCCGCTCCGGCATCCTCGGCCTGCTTCGAGCACGCCTGCGGTGCCCTCGGTCGCAAGCCTCGCATCTTCAGGCAGCTAAGACGTCGCGCTACGACGATCGGTTAGAAGGTCAGGCCAACCGCGCCAGGACCTGCTTGGCGATGACCCGGCCGATGGCCAGCGAGGCCGTTGCCGCCGGCGACGGGGCGTTGAGCACATGCACCGCGCCAGGCTCCTCCTGGATCAGGAAGTCGTCCAGCAGCCGCCCGTCCGCGGTGACCGCCTGGGCGCGCACGCCGGCGCCGGAGGGCAGCAGGTCACGTCTCTGGAGTCCCGGCATGAGCCGACTCAGCTCGCGTGCCATGGCGGCGCGGTTCAAGGATCGCCAGGTCTCCGCCACCCCGGTGCGCCACCAGGTCGAGGCCAGTCGCCAGAAGCCGGGGTAGGTCAGCGTCTCCACCATGTCGCGCGGCGAGATGCGCGCCCAGCTGTAGCCGTGGCGGGCGAGGGCCAGGACGGCGTTGGGGCCGGCCTCGACCGAGCCGTCGATGTGGCGGCTCACGTGCACCCCGAGAAACGGCAGCTCCGGATCGGGAACCGGGTAGATCAGTGCGCGAACCCGCTGCGCCTGGGCCTCGATCAGCCGGTGATACTCGCCCCGGAACGGCACGATGCGGACCTCCGGCCGGTGGCCGCAGAGACGGGTGACCCGGTCGCACTGCAGGCCGGCGCAGTTGACCAGCAGGCGGCAGGTCAGCTCACCGCCGGTGGTGACGAGTCGCTGGCCGGCGGAGTCGCGGTGGACCCCGGTCAACCGCCAGCCGGTGCGCAACCGGGTTCCCCGGGCGGCCAGCCGCTCGACCAGCTTGGCCGCGACGACCCTATAGTCGACGATGCCGGTCTCCGCCACATGAAGACCGGCGATTCCGGCCGCCGCCGGCTCGAACTCGGATAGCTCTTCGGCGGTCAAGCGCCGCAGACCGGTGAGGCCGTTGGCGCGCCCGCGGCGTTCCAGCTCGGCGAGGGCGGCGAGCTCTCGCTGCCGGGTGGCCACGACCAGCTTGCCGCAGCGTCGGTGAGGGATCTCGTGCCGCTCGCAGAACCCGTACAGCTCCTCGCGGCCGGAGGCGCAGGTCGTCGCCTTGGCCGAACCGGGCCGGTAGTAGAGCCCGGAGTGGATCACTCCGCTGTTGTTGCCGGTCTGGTGCTCGGCCGGCCGGGCCTCGGCCTCGAGCACCGTCAGCCGCTCTCCAAGTGCCGGCGCCAGCGCGCGAGCGGTGGCCAGGCCGACAATGCCGCCGCCGACGATCACCACCTGGATTGCCTGGCCCGTCATCGAGGGATGAGAGCCTAGCAGCCCGTAGTCGAAGTCTGGACGGTCGCGGTGCGAGCGCCATGGGGCCAGATGCGGGGCGGCACGAGGTGCCCGACGGGGCCGCCCGGCGGGGTGATATTCTCCCGCCGCCCGGCGCCAGGCCGCGGCGGGCACGACCAAAGGAGTTTTTCGATGAGTCAGACACCGATCGGCGAGCGCGGCTACGCGAAGCCCGAGGTCTTGGTGGATACGCAGTGGGTCGCCGACCATGGCGACGACCCGGGGATTCGGGTCGTCGAGTCCAACGAGGACCAGCTGGTCTATCCGTCGGGACACGTCCCGGGGGCGGTGGAGATCGATTGGACGCGCGACCTCAACAACCCGATCCGCCGCGACTACGTGGACGGCAGGGGCTTTGCGGAGCTCTGCGGCCGCCTGGGCATCACTCCGGAGACCACGGTGGTCTTCTACGGCGACAAGAACAACTGGTGGGCGGCCTACGCCTACTGGGTCTTTCAGCTATTCGGCCACAGCCGGGCGCGGCTGATGGACGGAGGACGCATCAAGTGGAAACAGGAGGG
>CALZJC010000184.1:0-4246 GCA_945787525.1 Thermoanaerobaculia bacterium
ATTCGATCAAGGATGGCATGCTCGAATCCGGGTCTGCCACTCCACCAAGATTGCAATGCCGCAACGCTCTTCGCGGAATCGTTCCGATGACTTCGCCACGACGGGTAACGACCGGCAATCGATTGTAGTCGTGCCATGCATCCAGGCCCGCAATCGTGTCCAGCCGGGCATGAAATCTTCGACCGGAGCGAACCTGGTCCGGGTGCTGGATGCGTCCGGCACTGCGCCGGCGGGCATGGTGCGTGTTACAGGAGCCGAGACGAGCACCGGTAGCCTGGGCGACTTCTACATCGATCGTTACGAGGTCACCAACCGGCAGTTCAAAGAATTCGTCGATGCCGGCGGGTACCGCGCTCCGCAGTATTGGCAGCACGAGTTCGTCCACGGCGGAACGATCCTGCCCCGCGACGAGGCACTGGCTCGGTTCGTCGACCCGACAGGGAGGCCGGGCCCGGGGACCTGGCAGGCCGGCGGGTATCCGGAGGGGACGGCGGACCATCCGGTCTCGGGCATCAGCTGGTACGAAGCCGCGGCGTACGCGGCCTACGCGGGCAGGGTTCTGCCCACCAGAGACCACTGGGGGCTCGCCCGGGGCGAGGCCACGGCCCTCATCCAGTGGCCGCAGCTCGCCGGCTTCGCGATCCTGGCGCCATTCAGCAACTTCGACGGTCGCGGACCTCGCGAGGTGGGCAGTGCTCCAGGGATCACGGCCTTCGGGGTGTACGACATGGCGGGCAACGTCCGCGAGTGGTGCTCCAACGAGACGCAGAACGGCCGCCTGATCCGCGGCGGTGCGTGGAGCGATGCGGCCTACATGTTCCAACGTCTGAGCCAGGTTCCACCGATGGATCGATCGCCGCAGAACGGTTTTCGTACGGCCTACTATCCCGAGACCGAGGGGATCCCCGCGGCGGCGTTGGCCAAGACTCCAATCACGGCAAGGCGCGACCTCCACGCGGAGGAGCCGGTCGCGGACGAGATCTTCGAGGTCTTTCGGCAGCGCTTCGCCTACGATCGAACCGACCTCGACGTCCGGATCGAATCACGGCAGGATGCCAACGAGCATTGGATCCACGAGGTGGTCAGCTACGACGCCGCCTATGGTGGAGAGAGAATCCGCGCCCATCTGTTCCTGCCGCGGAACGCCTCCCCTCCCTATCAGACGGTCATCTATTTCCCCGGCGCCGGGGCTCTCTTCCAGGAGTCGAGCGCCGACATCGAGGAGTACCTCGAGGTCCGCGTCTTCCTTTCGTTCCTGGTCAAGAACGGTCGGGCGGTTCTGTTCCCCGTCTACAAGGGGACGTTCGAACGACGAGATCCCTCCCTCATCCCGCTTCACGGGGGATCCGGCTCGCATCGTTACACCGAGTACCTGGTCCAGCTGGTCAGGGACTTCAGGCGCTCGGTCGACTATCTGGAGACCCGCGTCGACATCGATCAAGACAAGCTCGCGTACTACGGTCTGAGCTGGGGGGCCAGCCTGGGTGCGGTCATCCCGGCCCTCGAAGATCGCCTGCGAGCGAGCGTCCTGCTCTCCGGCGGACTGCCGGTTCGGCACGAGGGCGAGGCCGTGGCGTTCCGGCCCGAAGCCGACCTGGTGCACTACCTGCCGCGGGTGCGGATTCCGACCCTCATGATCAACGGCCGCTACGACATGATCCTGCTGCCCGAGGAATCGATCCGCCCGATGTTCGACCTCCTGGGAACGCCGGCGGAGGACAAGCAGCTACTGCTCTTCGACACGGATCACATCCCGCCGCGGAATGAGTTCATCAAGGCGACACTCTCCTGGCTCGACCGCTACCTCGGTCCGGTGAGCGGAGCAGCTCAGGACTGAGAGCGCCTCGACTTCCTCGTCTCGGTGGACTCGAGCTTCTAGCGCGCCTTTTCCGGCGATCCGTTCACGACCCGCTAGACGAAGCCCCGGGCGAGATAGACGCACAGCGCGAACCCCAGCACGCCGATGATCACGTTGACGACGATTCCGGCGAAGAGGTTGTAGCCCCGCGGGATCTCGGCCGGCCTCTGCGGCAGCGAGGGCCTTCCAGGGAGTGTCCGACGGGTGGGCGGGGGCTTTGCGAAGGGCAGGGTTCAGGGGACGCAGACGAACTCGCTGCGGGCCAGGACGCGACCCGCGTCGTCGCGTGCCTCGACGGCCCAGTCCCCGGCGACGCCCGCGTAGAGCGTCTTGGTGCTGTACGTCCTCCAGTTCGGCCCGCCGATGTGGACCGAAACGCGGCCCGCTTCCACGCCTTCCCGAAGCCAGACGTGGTCGATCCTGTGGCCGCGAGCTCCGCCCTGCACGCGGGTCCAGAACGCTACCTGCGTTCCCTCGCTGAAGCGGTCGCTCTGGCCCACGAGGCTGAAGTTCTCGACGGCGGTCCCGACACCGTAATCGGTGATACTCAGCAACGACGGGGCCGGGGTTGTGGGAGCGGATTGAGCCGCGGTCGGCTTCACCGGAGTCGGAGCAACAAGGGCCGGCGGCTGCGACGAGAGCGGCTGCGGTTCGACCGGAGCGGCGGTCACAGACGTCTCCGGCATCGGCTGCGGTGTGACCGGACCGGCGGTCATCGACGTCTCCGGCATCGGCGCGATCCCGTCTCGCGAGAGCATCCACCACGCTGCAAGCATCGCGATCGCCACGACGACCAGGGCGACGAGCCAGGGCGAGAATCGCGGCCGACGTCCCGCCTTCGTGGGGATCGCAGCGGGCGCGGTCTCGGCGGCCTGCTCCACCACGACGTCCTCGAGCCTTTGCAGAGAGTTGTCGCGCTCTCGGACATAGTCCTCGATCATCAGGTCGCCATCGACTTCAAGGCACTCGGCATACGCGTGGAGACAGCCCATCATCGCGGCCTCGTCGGGCAGCGCGTCGAAGTCGTTGCGTTCGAGAGCCCGCAAGAGGCCGGCATCGACGCGGAGAATCTCGGCCACGGCCTGAATGCTCAGCCCGCGGGCCTCCCGCTCGGATTTCAGCGTGTCTCCGAAGGTATCCATCGACACATCCTCTCCTGGCCGTGCCTTCTGTCGAGGTAGGTACGATGCTATGCCTGATCCTGCGACCCGTCACCACCCGGGCAGGCGGGCAGCGTCAACAGCCCCGCCTTGCCGCCGTTCCAGGGCCCAACGCCAGCTGAATCGACCGGAGTTGGCCGAAGAAGAGTTAGGTCGTCTTTTGTGGATCAGGTCGCCGTTCGGTCCTCTACCTGGGTGGGAGGAAGGAGCGTCGCACCCTGCCTGAAAGGTGCTACCCGAGTACCAGCAGAGGTCCGGTACTCGGGTGGCATTTTCCAGGTGGCAGCACCTTCCGGCCTTCGCTGCGCCTGCGATCCTGTCCACTCCGAAGAGGGAAGACGGATTCGCTCTCTCTGAGCTTGCGATTGAGGTACGACACCCGGGCTCGAACGAGCGTCACCTACGCGCCCTCGCCAGCTCCAGAGTGGTCAAGGACGCCTCGAAGGTCTCGAGAACGACCGGCAGGTGCTCAGCCAGGCCCCGCGCCGGCCGGACCGGGCTCGCCCGTCAGCTCCTTGCCCTGGTTGTGGCTGTGCCAGCCCTTCGGCACGGCGATGCTGAATTGCTCCTCGAGCTCGTCTAAGACGACGAAGCCGGCCGGCACGTCGGCGCCGGCCGGGCAGGCGGCGGCGAGCGCCACACCAACCGCCAAGGTCGCCACCTTAGGCAGCACGATGCCTCGCTGGCGGAGCCTCGGTAGACGATTCACAGCTACTCCTCTCTACTCGGTGACGGTCAGGCTGGCCAGCACAGCCTCGAACTCGCGGCGGTACGACTTCAGGAGCATCGACAGGGCGGGAATGGTCTCCGAGTAGTGCAGTAGGATGAAGTGCTCGTTGCCCTCCGGCCTCGGAAACAGCAGGCAAAGGCTGGCCCGCTGAAGGCCCTTGCGGTCGTCGATGACGTAGTCCATCGTGTAGAAGGTCTTGCCACCAAAGACCCTCTCGCCCTTGGTCAGGTCTCGCAGCTCATAAAGGCCGCGCTCGACCCCCTGTTCGATCATCATCCGCTCTTCGATGGCGCGATAGTCGTCGGCGACCTCGGCCGGGGCCCAGCTCTGGCGGCTCTCGTCGAGGATCGGAACGACCATCACCTTGATCTGGAAAGTGAACGGTCCGACACGTTTCGTGAGGATCGTCGACTCCCCCTTTGTCGTGAATGATCGTCGGCCGGGGGACACGGTCTTTCGCGTGATCGTAGTAGGAAATCATGTTGTAGAGATAACGCT